>JAEZAI010000349.1 GCA_023427825.1 Actinomycetes bacterium | reverse complement strand
TCGGTGGTCGAGGGCGCGGACGGCGCCGACGACGTGGTCGTCAAGGTCATCGGCGAGTCGGGCACCGGTCTGGCCCGGCCCGACAAGTTCGACTGGCCGACGCGCATCCGCGAGCTCGTCGCCGACTTCCCGCCCGACGTCCTGGTGTTCTCGGTCGGCTCCAACGACGCCCAGGACCTCACCGACGCCGACGGCGACGTGGTCGTCACCATGTCGGAGGAGGACGAGTGGGACGCCGAGTACTCGCGCCGACTCGCGGAGGTGTTCGACGCGGCCCGACCGGCCGACGGCGACGAGCCGACGACGAAGGTGGTGTGGGTCGGGCACGTCCGCACCGCGGAGGACTCGGTCGCCGACACGAACCGCCGGATCCACCGCCTGGCCGCGGAGGTGGCCGCCGACCGGCCGTGGGTGGTGGTGCGCGACCTCGCCGAGCTGCTCGGCACCGGCGAGTCGACCGCCACCCGGTGCCTCGTGGACGACGGCCTGCACCTGACCGTCGACTGCCTCACCGAGGCCGGCGAGGCGCTCCTGCCCGACGTGCTGCCCGGCTGACGCGAGAACGGCCGACACCGGGAACACCGGGTCGGGTGCCGGGGTTGGTGGATCGGATGAGCAGCATCGAGTTCTTCTTCGACCCCGTGTGCCCCTTCGCCTGGCTGACCAGCCGTTGGGCCACGGAGGTGGCCGACCAGACCGACCTCGACATCGAATGGCGGTTCATCTCGCTCCTGTACCTGAACGAGCAGAAGGACATGCCGGAGCAGTTCCGGCAGGGCCACCGCTTCGGGCTCGGCCTGCTCCGCATCGCCGCAGCGGTGCGCGAGCAGCACGGCAACGACGGCGTGGCCGCGGTCTACACGGCGTTCGGGGACAAGCTGCACACCGAGGGCGGCAGCGCCAAGCTGTTCGGCGGCGAACATCCCGGACCGCTCGTGGTCGACGCGTTGTCCGCGGCGCGCCTGCCCGCCTCGTACGCCGAGCACGCGGACGACGACAGCCGCGACGGCCTGATCCGGAGCGAGACCGAGCTCGGTCTGTCGCGGACCGGGCCCGACGTCGGCACGCCGATCATCACCTACGACCTCGAACGTCCCGAGTCGTCGTCGTTCTTCGGCCCGGTGATCAACCGGATCCCGCGTGGCGACGAGGCGATCGAGCTGTGGGACGCGCTCGTCACGCTCGCCCGGATCCCCGGGGTGTCGGAGCTCAAGCGGTCGCTCCGGGGCCAGCTCGACTTCAGCTGAACCGGGCTCCTCCTCGGAAGGTCGAGGCCCTGGGGCGGGTCAGACCTGGTCGTCGTCCCGCGCCCCGGGGGCGGTCTCGTCGCGGGTGCGGCCGCCCTGGATGCGGCCGGCCAGATCGTCGAGCGATGCGCCGAGCGCCTCGACCAGCCCGCCGGCGGCCGACGTGGCGGCTCGGTGCACCTCGGGGTCGTTCACCGTGCGGGTGATCGCCTCGGCCAGGTCGTCGAGCGAGGCGTTGACCCGGTCGAGCGCGCTGCGGACCTCGGTCCCGGCCCGCTCCTCGTCGGCATCGGCCGGGTCCCGGCCCGTCGACCAGCTGCCCTGCAGGGTGCGGCCGAGGGCCGTGAAGCGCTCCCCGACGTCGTTCCAGTCGGTGGCCATGGAACCTCCTCGTGCACGCGTGCGTCGCGGACGAACCTACTGCGGCGTGCCGCCGGGGAATGATCGGCGCCTCGCGACGGTTGACGTGTCATGTAACCCGCGGACGGGACCCACAGGAGGCAGCGATGTCCGAGCACCACATCGACGACGAGCGACCGGCGGCGGTCGAGCACCGCCCGCTCGAGCTCGGTCTGGACACGTTCGGCGACGTGACGGTCGGCGAGGACGGACAGCGCCTCAGCCCGCCCGAGGTGATCCGCGACGTGGTCGAGGAGGCGGTGCTCGCCGACCGCCTCGGCCTGGACTTCTTCGGGGTGGGGGAGCACCACCGTGACGACTTCGCCGTGTCGTCCCCGGAGGTGGTGCTCGCCGCCATCGCAGGACGCACCGAGCGCATCCGGCTCGGTTCGGCCGTGACCGTGCTCTCGTCCGACGACCCGGTCCGCGTGTTCCAGCGGTTCGCCACGCTCGACGCCGTGTCCGGCGGTCGCGCCGAGGTGATCCTGGGCCGGGGCTCGTTCACCGAGTCGTTCCCGCTGTTCGGCTACGACCTGGCCGACTACGAGGAGCTCTTCGAGGACAAGCTCGACCTGTTCGTGCAGCTGCTCGAGGAGCAGCCGGTCACCTGGTCGGGGTCCACCCGTCCGCCGCTGGTCGACCAGTCCGTGCAGCCGACCACCGCCGGCGGCCTCCGGGCCAGCGTCGGCGTCGGCGGCAGTCCCGAGTCGGTCGTCCGGGCGGCCCGGTACGGCCTGCCGCTCGTGCTCGCCATCATCGGTGGCGACCCGCTGCGCTTCGCGCCGTTCGTGGACCTGTATCGACGGGCGCTCGAGCAACTCGACCAGCCCCGCCTGCCGGTCGGCGTCCACAGCCCGGGGCACGTCGCCGAGACCGACGAGGCCGCTCGCGAGGAGCTGTGGCCGCACTACCGGGAGATGCACCTGCGGATCGGCCGGGAGCGTGGGTGGCCTCCCATGACCCGCCACCAGTTCGAGCAGGCCGCCGGCCCCGACGGCGCGCTGTACGTGGGCTCCCCCGCGACGGTCGCGGCCAAGATCGTCCGGGCGGTCGAGGGACTCGACGCCGACCGGTTCGACCTCAAGTACAGCGCGGGGACGTTGCCGCACTCCTCGATGATGCGCAGCATCGAGCTCTACGGCACCGAGGTCGCCCCGCTGGTGCGGGAGCGTCTCGCCCGCTCCGAGGCGGCCTGAACGACCGGTTCGTCCGACCGGGCACCGGATGTCCGGTCGGACGAAGTGACCGAACGCCCTTCAGGACTGCTCAACGCCCGGACGGTCGTGCCGATCGTGGACCGTGACCAGCCGACCGCATCCGGGACGCCGCGCACGGGCGCGCCGCGGCCAGTCGGGCGTCACGCTCGTGGAGGTGCTGGTCGGCATCGCCGTGATGGTGCCCCTGACCCTCGCGTCGGTGACCGGGCTGCTCCTCGGCATGAAGGTCTCGTCCTCCAACCAGGTGGGCCAGCACCTCGAGGTGGCCCTGACGACGGCCGGTGAGGACCTGAAGTCGGTGCCCTACCTGGTCTGCGGCACGTCGGAGGAGTACCAGGAGCTCCTCGACGCGTGGGACGACGCGCTGTCGGTCGAGCTCATCGGCCGCCGCCAGCCGTCGATCACCACGACCGTCGCCGCCGTCGAGTACTGGGACAGCTCGTCCGGCCGGTTCCGAACCAAGTGCAACGGCGACGACGGCGCCCAGCGCCTCACGATCACCGTGTCGGGTCGCGACGCCTCGACTTACGGCACCACGGTCAAGCGCAACGCTGCGGCCCGGGAGCCCGGCGCGCGATGACGACGGCCGATCGGTGCCGCGGTCAGGGCGGCATGACCATGCTGGAGACGCTGCTCGCGCTCATGCTCAGCGTGCTGATGGTCGTGCCGGTCGTCGGATGGGGCGCGGTCGCCATGCGCCAGCAGCGCGACGTCGTCGAGCGGAACCTCAGCGGCGCGTCGCTGGGCGTGCTCCGCACGCTGTTCACCCGGGACGTGGTCAACGCAGACCGGGCGTGGGTGGCGGGCGCCCACCTGGACGACTGCCGGATCCGGACCGACGGGGCCCGCACGCTGCTCGTGCTGGTCACCGGCGACCGCCACACGGTCTACGCCACCGTGCCCGACCCTGCCCAGGACGCCGAGCAGCTCGTCCGTGCGCAGTGCCCGAAGGCCGGCACGACCGCCCTTGCGGAGCACGAGCTGCTCTCGGACGTGATCGGCGCCGGCACGGCCGCGTCGTGCGAGTCCTCCGACGACCTCGCCGCCCTCGGTGCCGCCGGCGCGGGGGCGCGGGCCGCGGTCGTCGCGGAGCGGGCGGCCGCGGCTGGGAGGGCCGTGGACTGCGCTCGCATCACGTTGCGCGTCACCACCGGTCAGCTCGACCAGATCGCGCTGACCGCGACCCGCCGTACCGGCGGCGAGGCCTCGAACGCACCGACCGCGGTCATCACCGCGGACCCGACCGACGGGAAACGGCCGCTCACAGTGCGCTTCGACGGCTCGGCGTCGAGCGACCCGTTGGGAGAGGAGCTGACCTTCCGCTGGGACTTCGGCGACGGCTCGACCGCCGCCGGTGCCGGCGCGACACACCAGTACACGGGCAGGGGGAGCTTCGTGGCGACGCTGACCGTCACCACCGCATCGGGCCGGAGTGCATCGACCTCGGTGACGGTCACGGTCGACGACAACGAGCCCGTGGCGGTGATCGCATCACCCGCCAGCGGCACCAAGGTCACACGGGGGAAGAAGGTGTCGTTCTCGTCCGCCGGCTCCGGCGACCCGGTCGACGCTCCGTACGGCGGGAAGCTCGTCGCCTACGCCTGGGACTTCGGCGACGGCACGTCGTCCGCGGAGGCCAACCCGCAGAAGGCCTACACCACGCTGAGCCCACCTGCCGGCTACACCGTGCGGTTGACGGTCACGGACGACGCCGGGCGGACCGCCACCGCGCAGGTGGTGGTCGTGGTGGAGAACCGGGCGCCGACCGTGTCGCTCACCGCCTCGCCGTCGAGCGGTCCGACACCGCTGTCGGTCACGTTCTCCGCCGCGGTCGTCGACGAGCCCGACATGGCGAGCCCTCCGGCGCTGACCTGGTCCTGGGACTTCGGCAACGGCACCACGTCCAGCTCCGCATCGCCGGGTGCGGTCGTCTACTCCGCCGCGGGCACCTACACGGCCCGGGTCACGGTCACCGACGACGCCGGCGCAGTCGCCAGCGCCACGCAGGTGGTGACGGTCAGCGGGACCGGGCCGGCCGCCCCGGTCAACCTGCGCAAGACCAACGGCGGCGTCGAGCAGGGTGCGCGCTACGTGGAGATGGCGTGGGACCGTCGCGACGGCGCCACCCGTTACGAGGTGCAGCTGACCTGCGTGAGCTGCGCCGTGGTGGCGACGGGGCTGGAGTCCGGGACGACCCTGCGCATGCGCGGCCTCTCGAACGGGGCGAAGGAGTACGACGCGCAGGTGCGGGCCATGAACTCGGCCGGGGTGTGGGGCCCCTGGTCCACGCCGGTGAGGATCAAGTCGTGAACGCGCTGCTCTGCCGTCTGGCGCCGCGCTCCCGAGCCGGGCTGCGTCGTGGCCAGGGTGGCTTCGTGATCATGGCGGGGCTGGCCGTGTGGCTGCTGGTCGGCGGAGTGGTCATGACCGCGCTGCTCGGCATGACCCTGTCGGTCGCGCAGCAGGCCCGCATCCAGCGGGAGGGATCGCAGGCGGCCCGCGAGGTCGACGGTGCGCTCGAGGTCGGCGTGGTCCAGCTGCAAGTCGACCGCACCGGCAAGAAGGGCGTGCCCACCGGCAAGGGCGACGGCTCCTGCCGCGCCGGCGTGGGATCGAACGGCAAGGACCTGGTGCTCGACGCCGGCAACGACGGTCCCGTGATCGTCACGGCGTCCTGCTCGGGACCGGCCGCCGCCGACCAGGTGCACCGGGTGGTGCTCACCGCGTCCGCCACGGGGAGCGGGGT
>JAEZAI010000327.1 GCA_023427825.1 Actinomycetes bacterium | reverse complement strand
CGCTCCGAACCACAACCACCGGGGGGGGGGGCCCACGACCTCGACGTCGGTGCCGGCGACGACGACGACCGAGCCGGCCTCGACCACGACGGAGTCTGCTCCGCCCGAGGAGAGTTCGCCTTCGACCATCTCGCCGGGACCTGTCGTGGTGATCGATCCCGGCCACAACGGAGCGAACGGCAGCCACACCGCCGAGATCAACGCGCTCGTCGACATCGGCAACGGCCGCAAGGCCTGCAACACGACCGGCACCGCCACCAACGCGGGCTACCCCGAGCATGCCTTCAACTGGGATGTCGCCAATCGGGTCGCCGAACGGCTCCGGGGCCAGGGGTTCACGGTCGTCCTCACCCGGCCCGACGACAACGGCTGGGGCCCGTGCGTGACCGAGCGGGCGGCGATCGCGAACCGGGCAGGTGCGGCGGCGTTCGTGTCGATCCATGCAGACGGCGGGCCGCCGTCGGGGCGAGGGTTCCACATCATCATGCCGGCGGACACCGAGGGCCTGACCGATGACATCTTCGAGTCCTCCCGAGCACTCGGCGCAGCGATGCACACGGCGATCGATCAGGGCACCGACATGCCGCCGGCGGACTACATCGGCGACCGCAACGGCTTCGACACCCGCAGCGACCTCGGCGGGCTCAACATGAACGACGTCCCCGCCGTCTACGTGGAGAGCGGGAACATGCGCAACGCAGCGGACGCCGCGCTGATCATGGATGACCAGTTCCGCGACCAGTTCGCCGACGCAGTCGCCGCCGGCATCGCCTCGTTCGTCCGAGGCGGCGACGGCACCGGCTGATGCATCTGCCCGCATCGGTCAGGTGACCGAGGCGGATCGGCCGCCGTGCGTCCGCGTCGTGGCGGGCACGGCGCCGAAGGTACTCCGCGATCGGCTCCGGTGACCGTGCCGACCGTCGACCGTCAGGCGAAGTCCGCCGTCAAGACGGCGTAGTTCGGCAGCGGCGAGTTGCAGCCGAACCCGCAGGGCGCGTTCCCGACCGTGAGCGTTCCACATCCGGGAGCGAGCACAGGGGTGACGAACGCGTTGCTGCTGGAGAGCGTGGTGACGCCGTTCCAGTTCAACGTGTAGAGGACGGGAACGCCTCCCGGGAGATCTGGCCAGCTCGCGTCGATGGTGACGGCGGACTCGCGGTCGAGGCACATGAGGACGGTTCCGCTGTTGGCGCCGAAGTAGTCGACCCGGAGGCTCCCGGGCACCTGGAGCACGGCTTGCGGCACGCTGGGGGTGCACGAGGCGAGCACACCACCGAGCAGGGCAACGATGAACCCGAGTGCGAGCACCGTCCGTGTCGACCTGCGTCGGCAGGCTCCGCCCCGGCGGTGCGTGGCGAGCTCTGACGTGGGGCGCGTCGTCGCGTCAGGTCGCCGCTGGACCGACGACACGTCCGGCGCCACTGCGATCGCCGCCCGGCCTTCCGCGTGCTGGTCCTCCACCCTGACCTCCTCGACTGCCGTCCGCATCTCGGCCTCCATCGTGAGCCACGACGACGCGGCGGTGAAGGGCCGAAGGTCATTCGACGCCTGCGTTCGTTCCACCGTGTCGACGCTGGCGCGGCGAGAAGGTGGAACGAACGGCCCGATCCGGGATCACGCAGTACCGTGCGCCGATGGCCACCCTGACACGAGAGCGCGCCGAGTCCCACGGCGACCGGCCGGCGATCATCGACGAGAACGGGAGCACCGCCTGGGTCGAGCTCGACGATCGGATCAACCGGCTCGTCGAGGCGTTCCGGTCCCGAGGTCTGACCGAGGGCGACCGGGTCGTGCTGATGTCCGGGAACCAGCGCGAGACGCTCGAGGTGACGCTCGCGTGCCTGCACGGTGGGTGGATCGGCGTCCCCGTGAACTGGCACTGGGTCGCCGACGAGGTCGCCCACGTGCTCGGCGACTGCGAGCCGAGGGCGGTCGTGGTCGATGGTCGGTGGACCGACGTGATGAGCGAGGCGGTCGCAGCGACGCCCGGCGAGCGTGTGCAGGTGGCGATCGCCCCGGAACCGCCGTCCGGCTTCGAGTCGTACGAGGACCTCCTCGACTCGGCCTCCGGTGACGAGCCCGACGACCAGGCGCGCGGCGGCGTCATGTTCTACACTTCGGGCACGACCGGTCGACCCAAGGGCGTGAAGGGCGGCCTGACCGGCGTCGGCGGACCGCCCGAGATCTGGCAGCTCGTGGCGGGCAGCCTGGGCGACACGCTCGAGATGGCGCAGGACGGTCCGGTCCAGCTCGTCTGCGGGCCGATCTACCACTCGGCCCAGTGGGTGTTCGGGGTGATGCCGCTCGTGCTCGGCGCCACCGTCGTGCTCCAGCACCGCTTCGATGCCGAGCAGGTCCTGGCGCTGATCGACGAGCACCGGGTGAGCGGTGTGCACCTGGTCCCGGCACAGTTCGTGCGTTTGCTGCGCGTGCCCGACGAGGCACGCGACCGCTTCTCCGGCCAGAGCCTGCACCGGGTGCACCACGGTGCGGCGCCCTGTCCCCAGGAGGTGAAGCGGCAGATGATCGCGTGGTGGGGGCCGATCATCACCGAGTACTACGGCGGCACCGAGGGCGGGTTCATCACCACGATCTCCGCCGAGGAGTGGGCGCAGCGCCCCACCAGCGTCGGTCGACCGATCTCCACGGTCGACGTGCTGGTCGTCGGCGACGACGGTCAGCTCCGACCGGCCGGCACGCCCGGTGACCTCTACTTCCGCAGCAAGCTCGGGATGGACTTCGAGTACCACAACGCCGAGGAGAAGACGGCCGGTGCACACCTCGAGCCAGGCGTGGGGACGCTCGGCGACGTCGGCTGGCTGGACGACGACGGCTACCTGCACCTGTCGGATCGCCGGATCGACATGGTGATCAGCGGTGGCGTCAACATCTATCCGGCCGAGATCGAGTCGGTCCTGGGCGGCCACCCGTCGGTGGCCGACGTGGCGGTGTTCGGCATCCCCGACGACGAGATGGGCGAGCGTGTGCTCGCAGCGGTGGTGCCGGAACCGGGAATCGACGGCGACGACGCTCTCGTCGAGGTGCTCGAGACCTACTGCCGCGAACACCTCGCGGGCTACAAGGTGCCGCGGCAGTGGAGCTTCCACGACGAGCTGCCCCGGACCGAGAGCGGGAAGCTCCTCAAGCGCACGCTGCGCGACCCCTACTGGGCGGACGCGCAGCGAGCGATCTGATCACTCGAGGACGGCGATCGCCTCGATCTCGACGAGCAGGTCGGGCTCGGCCAACGAGGTGACGCCCACCATCGTCATTGGCTTGGTCGGGTCGATCCCGTGCGTCTCGGCGACTCGCATGGCGCCCTCGACGAACGGGCCGAGGTACTCCTCGGTGAGCCCGACGACGTAGGCGGTCACCTTGGCGACGTCCGCGTAGGTCGCGCCCACTCCGGCGAGCGCCGCGAGCAGGTTCTCGTAGGCCTGCTCCACCTGTGCCGCGAGGTCGCCCGTGCCGACCTTGGACCCGTCGGCGGTGCGAGCCACCTGCCCCGAGACGTAGACCGTCCGGGTGCCGGTGGCGACGCCGACCTGGGCGTAGCCCATCGGCTCGGGGATCCCGGGCGGGTTGATCAGTTCGACGCTCATGGCGGACTCCAGGGTTGGACGCTCGAACGATCCTGCCTAGCACCGGCAACGGCGACGCCGTCGGGCTGATGCGCGATCGTCAGGGACCTGTCGGGGAGCGACCGACCGAGTGATCGACGTCGTGGACGACTGCGACGCGAACGGTGCGGTTCAGAACGCCTGGGAGTGTATCTGGCTCAGGACCACCTCGCCGGCGATGCCGACGGCCGCCGGCGACCTGGCTCAGCAGCAGGACACGTAGCGGGTGACGGCGGCGTAACCTGTCTGACGCTGCTCGCCTGAACCGGGGACGGCGGGACGAGGGGATGAGGATGGTGGATCGGCGGGACTTCGTGCGCGGACTGGTCGCGGCCGGCGGCGCCGCGGCGTTCGGCGTGCCGGCCATCGGATGCTCGTCATCGGAGTCGGGCGGTCCTCCCACATCGTCGACGACGACGGCGCAGACGACGGGCGAGGCGCCGACCACGGCGCCGGGGGCGCCGCCGTCTCGTTATCGGTGGGCCCGCATGCCCGCCGCGTTCAACCAGAAGGTCACGGTCGAGGCGGACGACCTGCCGCTGAGCGTCCTCGACGGCACCTTGCCCGATGATCTGGCAGGTCACGTGTTCATCCAGTCGCTCGCGCTCGGCCCGTCGGACGCCGGCCTCAGCGGTGACCCGCTGATCTGGCGCGTGGACCTGGACGGCCCCACCCCGCGCATCACGTCCAAGCTGCTGCGCAGCTCCGACTACCTCCTGGCGCAGGCCTTCGCGGAGACGCCCTACCGGTTCGAGTCGCGCGGGATGATGCGCATGGGACCGCTCGGCCTGCAGGACCAGCCGAACACGGCGTTCGTCCGCATGGAGGGCAACCGTCTGTTCGCGACGGTCGACGGTGGTCGGCCGTGGGAGTTCGACCTCGCCACGCTCGACCCGGTCGGGCCGCTCGGCCGCCTGGACGACTACCGGCCGATGATGGGGTCGTCCGGGACGAACGACGCGCTGTGTCCGATGACGATCACGAGCGCCCACCCGCCGTACGACCCGGAGACCGGCGAGTACTACGGCGTGTCGCTGTCGATCGTCCCCGGTCCAGGCGGCTTCTTCGAGGTCCTGTGCTGGTCGGGCGACGGCGAGATCAAGCGCGTGCCGCTCATGACGCCGGAGCAGCAGCCTCTGTGGATCTCGCAGAACGCTCACCAGCTCTGCGTCACCCGGGACCACCTGGTGATCCTCGACGCGGCGGGCACGATCGAGCTCGGCAAGCTCAGCTCGCGCCCCAACTCGCCGCAGGCCGGCACGGCGGTCGCCCCCCGCCCCGAGTCGTACCTGTACATCGTGGACCGGCAGGAGCTCCGGTCCACCACCGGGTCGGTCGTCGCGCGGAAGGCCGTCGTCCCGCGGGAGGCCGGTCACTTCATGGTCGACTACGACAGCACCCCGACGCGGCTGGTGGTCCATGTGCCGCACACCTCCGCGTCCGACTTCGCCGAGTGGATCCAGCCCTACGACACCCACCCGAGCACGGGCGCAGCGGTGCGCGCCGAGCTCGTCAACGCGATCACCCCGGTCTGCTACGACGCCGGCGTCGTCGGGCGCTACGAGATCGACGCGACCACCGGTCAGGTCATCGACCAGTCGATCCTGCACGACGACTGGACCTGGGGGTCCGGTGGCCTCACGGCCCGCAACCCGAACACGCCGAACGACACGCTGGGCGACCAGTTCCACGCCAACTCGGGGTTCCCCACCGACCTGGCGGTGCAGCGCGTCTACGCCGGCTTCACCGAGCACCCGCACCGGCTGATCCCCACCGATCAGCTGCCGTGGGAAGGGATCCCATCGAGCCTGGTGCGCATCGACCACGACGCCGGTCGTGTGGTCGACGGCTACTGGTTCCCCGGCGACCGCTTCGCCTGGACGCCCACGTTCGTGCCCTGCAACGGGACTGCCAACGGCTCCGCCGACGGGTACCTGGTGGTCGTGGTGTTCAGCGACGAGATCACCGATGAGTCGGCCGGCACCGAGCTGTGGATCTTCGACGCCGCGGCGCTCTCCGCGGGTCCGGTGGCCAAGCTGGGGCGGCCCGACCTGAGGGTGCCGATGACGCTGCACTCCGTGTGGACCGACAGCCTGAAGAGCGATCGACCCGACGAGCGAGTCGACGTCGCAGCAGAGCTCACCCGACGCGCCGGCACCTGGACGTCGGATCCGCAGGTGCTCGGCATCCTCCGGTCGGAGGTGCTCCCGGCCTACGAGGCCGTCGCCACCTGAAGATCGCGTGTCCGACAGTCGTTCCAGAGACCCCTCGGAGTCGACCGGTCGGTCTCGTCCTCGTACCCTCATGCCGTCGAGGCGACCGGTGATCCCGAGCGACGCTCCAGGGGGAGTCGGGACTGTCACCAGCCGCTCGTCGAGCAATCGAACGTGCCGGAGAGGGGCGCACCCATGGATTCATGGCCCGAGGTCCGCTACGCGTCCGTCGGCGACGCCGACGTCGCGTACACCGTCCTCGGTGATGCTC
>JAEZAI010000280.1 GCA_023427825.1 Actinomycetes bacterium | reverse complement strand
ATACGGCGCGACGTGTCCCGACTCCAGGGCCGGCCGAGTACCCCCGAAGGCGGGTCAGCGCGCCGGGGCTCGGGGAGCGGCGCCGTCGACCATGGCGAGCTCGCGCTCCAGCCACTCGGCAGTGCGGGCCAACCCGAGCTCGAGCGGCACCGTGGGTGACCAGCCGAGCAGCTCCCGCGCCCGGTCGAGCGACGGTCGACGCCGGGTCGGGTCGTCGGCCGGCGCGGGTCGGTGCTCGACCGAGACCTCCCGACCGACCACACGGGCCACTGCGACGACGAGGTCGGCGATCGTGTGCTCCTCGTCGGACCCGATGTTGACCGGCCCCCGAACGTCGGAGTCCAGCAGTGCCAGCAGCCCACGCACCTGGTCGTCGACGTAGCAGAAGCAGCGCGTCTGCGAGCCGTCGCCGTGGACCGTGAACGGCCGGCCGAGCAGGCCCTGCACCAGCAGGGACGTCACCACGCGCCCGTCGTCGGGTCGCATGCGCGGCCCGTAGGTGTTGAAGATGCGGGCGATCCGCACCTCTGCACCGAACTGGCGGGCGTACGTGCTCGCCGCCGCCTCGGCGAACCGCTTGGCCTCGTCGTAGCAGGCCCTCGGCCCGGTCGTGCTGACGTTGCCCCGGTACGCCTCGCGCTGCGGGTGCTCCTGCGGTTCGCCGTAGACCTCGCTCGTGGATGCCAGCAGGAACCGGGCGCCGTCCGTCCGGGCCAGGTCGAGCAGGCGCAGGGTGCCCTCGCTCCCCACGCGAAGGATCTCGGGGCCCATCAGCTCGAAGTGCCGCGGCGACGCCGGCGAGGCCAGGTGCAGCACGGCGTCGAAGTGACCCAGTCGGGGCAGCGGCTCGCACACGTCGGCCAGCACCGTCCCGGCCCCGAGCCCCTCCAGCAGCGCCAGCGACGACTCCTGTCCCGTGCTCAGGTCGTCCACGCACACCACCTCGTCGCCCCGGGCGAGGAGGGCCTCGGCGACGTGCGAACCGATCATGCCGGCGGCGCCGGCCACCAGCGCCCTCACCGGCCGATCCCACTCACGTGCAGACCGACGGCCCGGTAGCCGTCGACGTCGAGCACGTCCCGCGTGTCCAGGACCGCTCGGCCCGACAGGCAGGATGCGACGCGCGACGGGTCCGCCGCCCGGTACTCCGCCCAGCCGGTGAGCACGACGAGCACGTCGGCCGGCCGGCACGCGTCGTACAGGTCTGCGACGACGTCGACGCCGTCGACCAGGCGCGCGCCGGCCGGCACCGTGGGGTCGTGGGCCCGCACGTGGGCGCCCCGCGCCGCCAGCCGGTCGATCACGGCGAGGGCCGGCGAGTCGCGGAGGTCGTCGGTGCCCGCCTTGAACGTCAACCCCCACACGCCGACGATCGCGTCGTCGGTGCCCGCCAGGTCCAGGACCCGGTCGGCCAGCACGGCGATGTGGCGGTCGTTGGCCCGTGCGGCCACGTCGACGAGGGCGGGGTCGGCCCCGCGTTCGCGGGCCAGGACGCCGAGCGCCGCCAGGTCCTTGGGGAAGCAGCTGCCGCCCCACCCCGGCCCCGGCTCCAGATGGCGCGGCCCTATGGGGGGGTCGAGCGCCATCGTGCGCAGCACGGCGGCCGGGTCGGCCCTGACCGACCCGCACAGGTCGGCGAGCGCGTTCACGAAGCTCAGGCGCAGGGCCAGGTAGGCGTTGCACGCGTACTTGGCGAGCTGCGCGGAGCACGGGTCGGTCACCACGAGCGGTCGTTCGATCCCGTCGAACAGGGCGGCGACGCGCCGGACCGCCTCGGCGTCGTCGGCGCCCACGACGATGCGGTCGGGCGACAGCCAGTCGGACACGGCCGAGCCCTCGCGCAGGAACTCCGGGTTGACGGCGATCGTCACGTCCCGCCGGCCGAGCCAACCTCGGACCAGGTCGAGCGAGCCCACCGGCAACGTCGACTTGGCGACGACGACCGAGCCCGGGGCGAGGTGCGGACCGATCGACCGGCTCGCCTCCTGCACGGCCGCCAGCTCGGCCGACCCGTCCGGCGCGGAGGGGGTGGGCAGGCAGAGGAACGTGAACTCGCGGTCCCCGACGCGCTCGACGTCGTCGGTCCAGCAGAGCCGGCCGTTCGCGACCCCTGCGGCGACCAGGCCGTCCAGTCGGGGTTCGCAGATCGGGACCGTGCCGCGGGACAGCAGGTCGAGCTTGGCGCGGTCGGTGTCGAAGCAGACGACCTCGTGACCGAGGTGAGCGAGACACGCCCCGGTCGTGAGGCCGACGTAGCCGGTGCCGACCACTCCGATCCTGCTGCCCACGACCACCTCCGATCCGACTGCGCCGCCGCCCTACCCCGAGTCCCCGTGTCCAGTCGGCGGTCGCGAGCCGCTCCGCATGTGCGGAGGTGCGCGGGATAGGGGCCGCGTCACGCCGACACGGGAGGCACCGTCATGGCAGTGGTCCTGGGCATCAACGCGGTCTTCCACGACCCCGCCGCCGCGGTGGTCCGGGACGGGGTGGTCGTCGCGGCGGCGGAGGAGGAGCGCTTCAGCCGCCGCAAGCACGGCAAGGAGGCGGTGCCGTTCTCCACGTGGGAGCTCCCGGTGGCGGCCGTTCGGGCGTGCCTCGACCTGGCGGGGGTCACCGTCGAGGAGCTCGACGCGGTCGCGTACTCCTACGACCCGTCGCTCGCCGCGCAGCCGGGGGCGGCGACCCTGCCGGCCGAGGACGCGCGCGAACCGGTCGACGACCCGTGGGAGTCCATGCGCACGATGTACGCGCGCCGCGCCCGCCGGTTCGTCTGCGCCGCACTCGGCGAGGTGCCACGCGACCGCTTCCACCACGTGCCGCACCACGTGGCGCATGCGGCCTCGGCGTGGGGGCCGGCACCGTCCGACTCGTCCGCCGTGATGGTGCTCGACGGGCGCGGCGAATCCACCTCCTTCCTGGCGGGGCGCTCCGACGGCCGTCATCTCGAGGTGCTGGCCCGCCAGGCGCTGCCCGACAGCCTGGGACTCGTGTACGAGGAGCTGACCGCCCACCTGGGGTACCGGCGGAGCAGCGACGAGTACAAGGTCATGGCACTGGCGAGCTACGGACGCCCTGCGCACCTCGACCGGTTCCGGGAGCTCGTCCGCACCGACGGCGGCCTGGGTTTCCGAGCCCGCGACGTGCCGTGGGACGAGTTCGCGCCGCCGGGACGCGGTGACGGCTCGCTCGACCCCGCCCACGCGGACCTGGCCAGCACGGTCCAGATCCGCCTGGAGGAGGTGCTGCTGGACCTCGCGCACGCCCTGCACGAGCGCACCGGCGAGCGGGCGCTCGTCATGGCCGGCGGCGTCGCCCTCAACTGCGTCGCCAACTCGCGGCTGTACGAGGACGGCCCGTTCGAGGACGTGTGGGTGCAGCCGGCGGCCGGCGACGCCGGGACGGCGCTCGGTGCGGCAGTGCACATGGCGGCGGAGCTCGGCGACCGTCCCGTCCCGATGGCGACGGCGGCGCTCGGGCCGAGCTGGGACGACGACGAGATCGTCGCGACCCTCGAACGCGCCGCCATCCCGTACCAGCGTCCCGCCGACGTGGCCGACGCTGTGGCGGAGGTACTGGCCGCCGACGGCGTCGTGGCGTGGCACCAGGGCCGCAGCGAGTTCGGTCCCCGCGCCCTCGGACACCGCAGCCTGCTCGCCCACCCCGGTCACGAGCGGAATCTGGAGCGGCTCAACGACGTGAAGGGCCGCGAGCAGTTCCGTCCGGTGGCGCCGATGGTCATGCTCGAGGCGGCGAAGGACGTGTTCGAGGGCGGTCCGGTCCCGAGCCCGCACATGCTGTTCACCCACCGGGTCCGCAATGGCTGGGCGCAGCGCATCCCCGCGGTCGTGCACGTGGACGGCACCGCCCGCGCCCAGACCGTCGCCCGCCAGGACGAGCCGCTGGTGCACGCCATGCTCGAAGCGTTCCGCCGCCGGACGGGCCTGCCGCTGGTCGTGAACACGTCGTTGAACACCGCCGGGCGGCCCATGGTCGACTCTCCGCGGGACGCGCTCGAGTGCTTCGGCTCTGCACCGATCGACGCGCTCGCGATCGGGCCGTTCCTCGTCCGGCGGGCCCGGTGCTTCGACGCCGGTCGCACATGACGCCGCTCGACCTGGTGGTCCCGACCGTCGGCCGCCCGAGCCTGACCGCGCTGCTGGAGCGCCTGGACGCGGACGACGGGCCCCGCCCGTGCACGATCGTCGTCGTCGACGACCGCCGCCCCGGCGCCGACCCGCTGGCGCTGCCCGCGGTCCGCGGCGTCGAGGCCGTGGTGATCCGTTCCGGAGGTCGTGGTCCTGCCGCAGCCCGCAACGCCGGAGCGCACGCGGGGCGTGCGCCGTGGATCTGCTTCGTCGACGACGACGTGCTCCCCCGCGCGGGCTGGCTGCGGGCGCTGGGCGACGACCTGGCCGCGGCTCCCGCCGATGTGGTGGCCGTGCAGGGTCGGGTGCACGTGCCGCTGCCGGCCGACCGGCCGGCGCTCGACCGGGAGCGGTCGGTGCAGGGCCTCGAGGACGCGGCGTGGATCACGGCCGACATGGCCGTCCGTCGCGGGTGCTTCGACGCCGTGGGCGGGTTCGACGAGCGGTTCCCGCGCGCCTACCGGGAGGACACGGACCTGGCCCTGCGGCTCCGCCGGCTCGGGCGCCTGACGGTGGGGCGGCGGACCGTCGACCACCCGGTCCGCCCCACGTCGTGGTGGGCGTGCGTGCGGGCCCAGCGCGGCAACGCCGACGACGCGCTGATGCGCCGGCTCCACGGCCGTTCCTGGCGAGTCGTCGGAGGGGCGCCGCGGGGGCGGCTGCGACAGCACCTCGCCACCGTCGCGACCGCAGCAGCGACGCTCGGGCTCCTCGCCACACGCCGGTCGCGCCGGGCCGCCCCGCTACCGGCTGTGGCCTGGGCGACGCTCTGGTGGCGGTTCTGGCAGGAGCGCCGGGCCGGTCATCCGATCGCGTCGACCGAGTCGCTCGGGCTCGCGGCCACGTCGGTGGCGATCCCGTTCGCCGCCACGTGGTGGGCGGCGCTCGGCACGGTCCGGTCGCTGGTTCTGCGCCCCGCTCCCCGGGGTAGCGCGCGGGACGGACGACACGCGACGAGCGGAGGAACGATGACGACCGCACGAGAGATCATGAACACCGACCCGAAGTGGCTCCGGAGCGACTTGAGCGTGGCGGACGCCGCCCAGCGGATGGCGAGCGACGACCTCGGGTCGTTCCCGGTGTGCGACGGCGACGGTCACCTGGAGGGCATGGTCACCGACCGGGACATCGTGGTGAAGGTGATCGCCGAGGGGCGGGACCCGTCGAGCACCACGCTGCGCGACCTGGCCGACCAGCCCGAGGTGGTCACGATCGGCGCGGACGACAGCATCGAGGAGGCGATCCGCACGATGAAGGACCACGGCGTCCGGCGCCTCCCGGTGATCGACGGCGACGACCTGGTGGGCACGGTGAGCCAGGCCGACATCGCGCGCAACTTCCCCGACGGGCGCGTCGGCGACCTGGTGGGCGACATCTCCGAGCAGCCCTCCAACAACTGAGCCCGACGGACCCGACGATCGGCCGCGCATGAACAGCTGGTGGGAGGCCACCAGGCCGCAGGCCCCGGAGCGCCACGACCTCCCGCCCGACGCGGAGGTGGTGGTGGTCGGGGCCGGGGTGGCAGGGCTCGCCGTGGCGACCGAGCTGGTCGGACGGGGACGCGATGTCCAGGTCGTGGAGGCTCGACGGCCCGCCGTGGGCACCACCGGATCGAGCACCGCAAAGGTCACGGCGCTGCACGGAGCGGGCCTCGCGACCGTCGCCCGGCACCACGGCGAGGAGGGCGTGCGCCGCTACGTCGCGGCCAACCTCCGCGGGCTGGAGCACCTGCGCCGCACGGTGGAGCGCCTGCAGCTCGACTGCGGGTGGTCGACGACGTACGCCACGACCTACACCACCGACCAGGCCCGGATCGACGAGCTGCGTGAGGAGCACCGGCTCGGCAGCGACGCCGGCCTGGCGCTGCAGTGGCTCGACCGGCTGGACGAGCTGCCCGTCCCGGTCGCCGGCGCAGTGCGTCTCGACGAGCAGGCCGCCGTCGATCCCGTCGCGCTCTGCGCCGGGCTCACCCGTCACCTGGCCGAGGCGGGCCATCCGGTCACGACCGGCTGCCGGGTGTTCGACGTGAGCCGGGCCGACGACGGCTCGTGGGAGGTCCGCACCTCCATGGGCACCATCACGTGCGGGGCCGTCGTCATCGCCACGCTGCTCCCCGTCGTCGACCCCACGTTCGAGTTCGCCGAGGCGTCGCCGATGATGTCGCACGCCCTGGCGGCGACGCTGCGGACGGACGTCCCGCCCGGGTTGCACCTCGGCATCGACGACCCGGTGCGGTCGATCCGACCGCTCGGGCCGGGGTCGCGGATCGGCATCTTCGGCGGCAGCGGCCATCGGGTCGGCGAGGGGGACCCCTCGGCGGCACGGGACGATCTCCGGTCGTGGGTGCAGGAGCACTTCGACGTGGCGCGGATCGAGGCGGAGTGGGACGCGCACGACATCGTGCCCGCCGACGGCGTGCCCTCGATCGGCCGCACCGACGACGGGGACCGCCCCGAGCTCGGCCGCTTCGTGGCGACCGGGTTCAAGAAGTGGGGCTTCACCCACGCCGGCGCGGCCGCGCTGCTGATCGCCGACGAGCTCGACGGCCGGACCCCCGAGTGGGCGCCACCGTTCGACCCCCGTCGCCACCTGCCGAGCGCGGGCGCGGCCGCCGAGGTGGCGCGCGGCAACCTGTCGGTCGCGCGGCACCTGGTCGGCGACAAGCTCCGGACGCTGCGGCCCCCGCCGGCGGACCAGCTCCGGCCGGGCGAGGGCGACATCGTGGACGTGGACGGGACGAAGGTGGCGGCCGCCCGGCGCGACGACGGGACGCTGGTCGTGCGGTCGGCCACGTGCACGCATCTGGGTTGCCAGGTCACCTGGAACGGCGCGTCGTCCACGTGGGACTGCCCGTGCCACGGGTCGCGGTTCGACATCGACGGCTCGGTGCTGGCGGGGCCGGCGACACGGCCGCTCGGTGAGCCGGGCGACGACGGGCCCGGGGACGACCCTCCACGCTGAGGGCCTGGAAGAGCGCCCGGATCAGCGCTCGGGCGGTCGGTCGCCCTGCGGGCGGGGGTCGTCGTCGGCCATGGCGGCCCCGTACCCGGACCCGCCCGGTCCATGACCGCCGAGCTCTCACCCCCGCAGTGGCTCTGTCGGCTGACGACGTCGAGCGATGACGCGCCGCCGGTCCTCGAGGAGGCTCGGACGTTCGCCGGGCACGTACGCCGGTGCGCCGGTGCCGGGCTCCGGCCGGCACACGTAGCCGATCCCCCGCACCGTGTGGATGATCCGCGGACCGAGTCGCTCGAGCTTCTGTCGAAGGGTGCTGACCGTCACCTCGATCACGTTCGGGTTGTAGTCGGTCGACGACCAGACCGCCTGGAGCAGCACTTCGCGACCTTGGACCTGGCCCTGGTGGCCGACGAGGTGGGCGAGCAGGTCGAACTCCTTGCGGGTCAGCAGCAGGTCGCACCCGGCACGGGTCGCGGAGCGGGCGCCTTCGTCCACCATCGTGTCGCCGGCCCACGTGACTCGACCCGTCAGCGCAACCGAGGACGCGAGGAGGTCCACCCG
>JAEZAI010000232.1 GCA_023427825.1 Actinomycetes bacterium | reverse complement strand
GGCCGACACGCCGCGCGACCGCTTCATGGAGGAGCTGGACAGCGCCGTGAACGAGGCGGTCGAGCTCGACGACGACGCCATGACGGCCTTCTTCCAGGGCACCACCGACTCCCGGGCCCGACGCTTCGGTTGGCGTCGCTGAATCGGGCAGCGCGCCCGACTAGGGTGCTCGAACCATTCGCCCCCGTCCGGGGAACGCGAATGGCAGAGGAGGCCCGACCATGGCGACGAAGCGCGCAGCGTCCGCGAAGAAGACCGCCCCGCTGAAGAAGGCCGCGGCCGCGAAGAAGGCTCCTGCGAAGAAGGCGCCCGCGTCGAAGAAGGCTGCCCCGGCCAAGGCGCCCGCCAAGAAGGCCCCGGCCAAGGCGCCGGCCGCCAAGAAGGCTCCCGCGAAGGCGCCGGCTGCGAAGGCCGCACCCGCAAAGAAGCCGGCCGAGGCGAAGGCGCCCGCACGCTCGGCGACGAACGGGACGGCTCGCAACGGCGCCGCCGCGCCGCGCGGCAAGGTCAAGACCCCGTACGACAAGAAGTTCCTGAACGCCCAGCGCACCCTGCTCCGCGAGGAGCGGGCCACGCTCGCGACCCAGGCCGCAGCGCTGCAGGACGAGGCGGATGCGCTGGCTCGTGACCGCGAACCCGGCGACGTCCAGTTCGACGACGAGTCGGGCGAGGGTGACACCCTGGCGGTGGAGCGCGACTTCGACCTGGCCCGCGCCGCGGCCGCCCTGCAGACGATCGAGGAGATCGACGCCGCGATCGAGCGCATCGACAAGGGCACCTACGGCGTGTGCGAGTACTCCGGGGAGCCGATCCCGAAGGAGCGTCTCGAGGCGATCCCGTACGCTCGCGAGCGGGTCGAGTACAAGACCCGCAGCTTCCGCTGAGCGGAACCGCCATGACCGCCGCACGCAGGTGGACGATCGTCGGCCTCGCCGCGGCGCTCGTGCTGGCGGTCGACCAGCTCACCAAGTGGTGGGCGGTCGACCGGCTCAAGGGTGAGCTGCCGATCCACGTCATCTGGACGCTGCAGTTCAACTACGCGGAGAACACCGGCATGGCGTTCTCCAAGGGCACCGGCGCGGGTCGGTGGATCTCGCTCGTCGTGCTCGTCATCGTGGTCGGCCTGGTGCTCATCGCCCGCAAGGTGAGCTCCAAGGTCGGTCTGGTGTTGATCGGCATCGTGATCGGCGGTGCGTTCGGCAACCTCGTGGACCGCATCTTCCGCGCCCAGGCGGGGTTCCTGACCGGCGGCGTCGTCGACTGGATCGACGTGCAGTGGTGGCCGATCTTCAACGTGGCCGACGCCGCGGTCGTGGTCGGCGGCTTCCTCGTGGCGATCTTCCTGCTGCGCGAGCCGGTCGACGACGAGGTTGCGCCCGCGGCCGTCGGGTCGCCACCGTCCGACGACGCGCCACCGACCGACGACACGCGACCGTCCGACGACAGGCCACCGTCCGACGACACGCCACCGTCCGACGACACCCAGCCGGCCGGCGGCGCCTGATGGCCGACGGTCCCGCCTTCCTTGACGAGACCGTCCCCGATCTGCTCGACGGCGAGCGCGTCGACCGGGCGCTCTCCACCCTCGTGCCGTGCTCCCGGTCCGAGGCCGCGGATGCGATCGCAGCCGGTCACGTCACGATCGGCGACCGCGTGGTCACCAAGGCGTCGCACCGCGTCGAGGTGGGCGACCACCTGGTGCTGAGCGAGGACCCCGTGCGTCACGAGCAGCCGGTCGTCGCGGACGAGGCGGTCGAGCTCACCGTGCTGCACGTGGACGACGACATCATCGTCGTCGACAAGCCCGCCGGGCTGGTGGTCCACCCGGGGCCCGGCCACAAGGGCTCCACGCTCGTGCACGGGTTGCTCGCCCGCTTCCCCGACCTGGACCCCGCCACGGGCAACGTGGTCGGCGAGCCCGACCGACCGGGCCTGGTGCACCGCCTGGACCGTGGCACGTCGGGCCTGCTCGTGGTCGCCCGCACGCCCGAGGCGCACGAGTCCCTGGTGGACCAGCTCTCCACCCACGCCGTCGAGCGCACCTACACGGCCCTCGTGCGCGGCCACCCCGAGCACCGCCACGGCGTGATCGACGCGCCGATCGGGCGCTCGCGGCGCGACCCGCTGCGCATGACGGTGGCCGCCGACGGGCGCCCGGCCCGCACGCACTACCGCCTGGAGCACCAGTTCCACACCGAGGTCGGGCCCGAGGACGGCAAGGAGCGACCCGCCGAGGTGGCGCTCGTGACCTGCAACCTGGAGACGGGTCGCACGCACCAGATCCGCGTGCACCTGGCGTCGATCGGCCACCCCGTCGTCGGCGACCCGCTCTACGGCGGCCCTGAGCGCCGGCCGCACGTCGGCCGCCCGTTCCTGCACGCCCGGCAGCTCACGTTCGTGCACCCCGGGACCGGTGACGAGGTCACGTTCAGCTCGCCGATGCCCGCCGATCTGGTGGCCGTACTCGACACGCTGCGCCCGGGCCTGGACGAGGCCGAGCGCGCCCACGTCGGCGTTTGACCGAACGGACCTGCAGACAGGACGATGGGCCGATGCGTGCGCTGGTCATCCACGAGAGCCTCACCGGCAACACCCGGGCCGCCGCCCGGCTGATCGTCGCAGAGCTGGAGCGCGAGGGCTGGGAGGCCAGCGAGT
Organism: Actinomycetes bacterium; assembly: GCA_023427825.1. Taxonomy (GTDB): domain Bacteria; phylum Actinomycetota; class Acidimicrobiia; order Acidimicrobiales; family Microtrichaceae; genus Dermatobacter. Next base: position 576 of record JAEZAI010000232.1, on the reverse strand, counting down.
GCTCCAGCCGGCAGGTCGACCTGAGCGCCCTGCAGCAGGCCGACGTGGTCGTCGTCGGCACCTGGGTCGACGGGCTGGTCCTGTTCGGGCAGCGTCCCGGCGGTGCCGGCAAGCTCGCCAAGCTGCCGCTGCTCGGCGGCAAGCCGACCTACGTCTTCGTGACCTACGCGATCGACCCGGGGCGCACCCTCGACAAGCTGACGGCCGAGATCACCGAGCGTCGCGGCGACGTGCAGGGCGGCATGGTCATCAAGCGCGGCCGGCTCGAGGAGGGCAGCGTCGAGTTCGCCCGTCGCGTGATCGACGCCTCGTCCGACCTCGTCGGCAGCTGACGACCCCGCCGACCCCTTCTGTTGCGCGATGTGCGGCCTCTTGGCCGTAGATCGCGCAACGAAACGCCGAGAACGGGTTCAGACGGGCTCGATCGCCTCGCCGGGCCAGGCCCGTTGGCCGTTCGCGACCGCGCCCAGATGGGCCAGCGTGTAGCCCTCGAGCAGCTCCTTCATGCGGCCGCCCACGTCGTGCCACACCGCCAGGAGCACGCACTGCCCCTCGTGGTCGCAGGCGCCGTCGGTG
>JAEZAI010000158.1 GCA_023427825.1 Actinomycetes bacterium | reverse complement strand
GTGCGAACCCCGGCCGACTCCGACCGACGACAGCGACCGCACCCGACGGGGGGACAGGACATGGATCTGGGACTGCAGCTCGGCTACTGGGGGCAGCTGCCCTCGTCGGACTGGGTGGAGCGCGCGGTCGAGGCCGAGCGCCTGGGCTTCACGTCCGTGTGGACCGCCGAGGCGTGGGGCTCCGACGCCCTGTCGCCGCTCGCCTACCTGGCCGCCAAGACCGAGCGCATCGCACTCGGCACGTCGGTCATGCAACTGGCGGCGAGGACGCCGACCGCCACCGCCATGTCGGCGATCACCATGGACCACCTGTCGAACGGACGGTTCCGTCTGGGACTCGGCGTATCCGGTCCCCAGGTGGTCGAGGGGTGGTACGGCCGCCCGTCGGACAAGCCGCTCGCCCGCACGCGCGAATACGTCGAGATCATCCGCCGGGTCGTCGCGCGGGAGGAGCCGCTCGACTTCCAGGGCGAGTTCCACCAGCACCCCTACAGCGGCGAGGGGTCGGTCGGGCTGGGCAAGTCGCTCAAGTCGATCGTGCACCCGCTCCGGCGCCACATCCCGATCTACCTGGGCGCCGAGGGTCCCAAGAACGTCACGCAGACCGCGGAGATCGCGGACGGCTGGCTGCCGCTCTACTACTCCCCGTTCCGTCAGGACGTGTACGCCGACCAGCTCGCCGGGGCCAGGGACGACTTCGAGGTCGCCGCGCTCGCCGTGTTCCACGTGACCGAGGACGATCGGGACGAGACGATCGCCGACGCGCTCGCGGTCACCCGGGCGATGCTCGCCTTCTACATCGGGGGCATGGGGGCGAAGGGCCAGAACTACCACACCAAGCTCGCAGCCCGGATGGGCCTGGGCGAGCAGGCGCTGCGCATCCAGGAGATGTTCCTCGACGGCCGTGGCGACGAGGCCGTGTTCGAGGTGCCGGTCGAGTTCGCGGACGAGATCTCGCTGGTCGGCACGCCAGCGCGCATCGCCGACCGGGTGGCGGCGTGGAAGGAGTCCGCGGTGACCGAGATCCTCGTCGCCGCCGGCAGCGTCGACCAGGTCCGTCAGGCGGCCGAGATCATCCTCCCGGTCTGAGCGTCACCCGTTCTGTTGTGCAGAACCGGAAGGATCCTTCTGGTTCTGCACAGCAGAACGGGAGGGGCGGGCGGGTCAGGCCGGGGCGAGCTCGCGGGCGGCGACGCCCGGGGCGACCAGCGGCCAGCCGATCTCACGCTCGTACGCGTAGCTGACGTCGAACAGCTCGGCGTCGCGATGGTGGCGGGCCATGACCTGCAGGCCGACGGGCAGACCGTCGACCGAGCCGGCGGGGATCGACACGGCCGGGTTGCCGTAGATGTTCGAGATGATCGTCAGGCCGCCCATGGTGACCAGGTCGGGCACCCGCTCGACCACCAGCTCGATGAGCCGGTTGGAGAGCCTGGGGAAGGCACCGTTGGCCATGCGAACGCTCGCCATCAGGCCGCGGAAGGCGCCGCGGGCCACCGACGACGACTTGGCGCTGTCCAGGAACGTGGCCGTCGGGCTCGACGTGGCCGCGTCGGCGGCGAACGCCGGGCCGGGGTTGGTGGCGCAGACGACGTAGTCGACCTGCTCGAAGGCGGAGGCCATGGCCTCGTTGGCCTGCAGGCGCTGCGCCTCGGCAACGGCGGCGAGGTTCAGGTTGTAGGTCGTCTGGGCGAGCATGAGGCCGAGCGCGATCTCGTCGGTGAGGTCGTCGGCGCACGCGGGCCACAGGTCGTCGAGCTCGGCGAGCAGCGTGGACAGGTTGCCCATGGCCCACTGCGCCGCCAGGTTGGGCAGGTCCAGCTCGATGTCGACGGGCACCATGCCCGTGACCTCGAGCAGCGCTGCGGCCCGCTCGCGGACCTCGCGCTCCACGCCCGGCTCGAGCGTCACGCCGGCGATCGACGGGAGGATCGCCACCTTGCGGCCCTTGAGGTCGGTGGAGCCCAGGTTGCGCTCCCAGCCGCCGGGGTTGGGGAGGCGCGTCGGGTCCCGCGGGTCCTCGCCGGCGCACACGTCGAAGTGGCGGGCGGCGTCGCGGACCGAGCGGGCCAGGCAGCCGAGCACCACGGTGCCGGGGCGGGAGAAGGCGTGCGGGCCACGGGACATGCGGCCGAACGTGCCCTTCATGCCGAACAGGCCGTTGTAGCCGGCCGGGATGCGGATCGAGCCGCCGCCGTCGCCGCCGTTGGCGATCGTGACCAGGCCGCCGGCGACCGCCGCCGCGCTGCCACCCGACGAACCGCCCACGGTGCGGCCGTGGCGCCACGGGTTGTGCGCCACGCCGTTGAGCTTGGTGACGCCCACGTTGAGGCCGCCGAACTCGGACGCGGTCGTCAGGCCCACGGGGTTCGCGCCGCCGTCCTCGATGAAGCGACGGGTGGACTCCGCGGTGAAGTTCGCGATCCGGTCCTTGAACACGAGCGAGGCGCCGGTGTCGGGCCAGCCCTCCACCTGCTCCAGCTCCTTGATGCCGACGGGCACGCCGCCGAACGGCTTGGACAGGTCGGCCTGCTCCGCGGCGGCGAATGCCCGCTCGGGGTCGAGGAAGGAGAAGCAGTTCAGGTCGCTGGCGGCGATCGCGTCGAGGGTCGCCTGCAGCTCCTCGACCGGGGACCGCTCCCCCGCCCGGAAGGCGTCGACCAGCGAGCAGGCGTCACCCAGCCAGGGGCCGTCGCCCGACGAGGAGCCGTTGACGGAGTCGGTGTGAGTGTCAGCCATGACCTCCATGGTCGCACAGGAGTCGAACGCCGTTCACCCCCGGTCTGATCGGACATTTCTCGGAGCCGCCGGCCCGGGGGTCCGTCCGGCGTCGGTGGCGCCTCGATCACCCTGCCCCTAAAGGGTGAGCGGCCGGGAGCTGCAGCCGGGCGGACGTCACGCCCGACCTCCCCGGCGGCGTCGGGCCCCGCGGCTTGAATGGGCCCATGCCACGTCAGACCGAACTGTTCGAAGGTGGGTACGCCCGGGAGATCATCGAGGTCCCGGTCGCGCAGGAGCTCGGCGAGTCGTTCATGGCGTACTCGCTGTCGGTCATCACGTCGCGGGCCATCCCCGACGTGCGCGACGGCCTCAAGCCCGTGCAGCGGCGGATCCTGCACGCCATGGCGGACATGGGCATGCGGCCCGACCGTCCGCACCGCAAGTGCGCCAACGTCGTCGGCGAGACGATGGGCAAGTACCACCCGCACGGGGACGGCGCGATCTACGACGCGCTCGTGCGCATGGGCCAGCCCTTCGGTCGCAACATCACGCTGGTCGACCCGCACGGCAACTTCGGCTCGCTCGACGACCCACCGGCCGCCTACCGCTACACCGAGTGCCGCCTCACCGAGGCCGCCATGGAGATGCTCGCCGAGATCGACGAGCAGACCGTGGAGTTCCGCCCCACGTTCGACGGCGAACGCCAGGAACCGCTCTACCTGCCGGCGCGTCTCCCCAACCTGCTCGTCAACGGCACCTCGGGCATCGCCGTCGGCATGGCCACCAACATGGCGCCGCACAACCTGGGCGAGGTGTACGAGGCCATCAAGCTCGTCATGACCAAGCGGCGACCCAAGCCGACCACCGCCGAGCTCATGGCCGTGCTCCCCGGTCCCGACTTCCCCTCGGGCGGCATCGTCGTCGACGAGGGCCTCGCCGAGGCGTACGAGACCGGTCGGGGCAGCGTCCGCCTCCGGGCCACCACCGAGATCGTCGACCTCACCCGCGCCCGCCAGGGCATCGTCGTCACGGAGCTGCCGTACCTGGTCGGGCCCGAACGCGTGCTCGGGCGCATCCAGGAGCTCATGCGCAACGGCAAGCTGCCGCTGGTCACCGACGTCAAGAACACGTCGGACCGCCACACCGGCCTCCGCATCGAGATCGAGCTGCGCCCGGGCGCCAACGCCAAGGCCGTGCTCACCGAGCTGTACCGCCTCACGCCCATGGAGGACACGTTCGGCATCAACAACGTGGTCCTCGTCGACGGCACGCCGCGCACGGTCGGCCTCTACGAGCTCTGCCAGCACTACATCGACCACCGCCTCGACGTCGTCCGGCGCCGCACCGAGTTCCGGCTCGACAAGGCCCGCCGCCGGCTGCACCTGGTCGAGGGCCTGCTGATCGCGCTCGACGCGATCGATCTCGTGGTGTCGATCATCCGCTCCTCCGAGGACGCGGCCGAGGCACGCGACCGGCTCATGGAGGAGCTCTCGCTGACCGAGGTCCAGGCCGTGCACATCCTGGACATGCAGCTCCGTCGCCTGACCGCGCTGGCCAAGCTGGAGCTCGAGGCGGAGGCCGGCGAGCTCCGGGGCCGGATCGACGACTTCGAGAAGATCCTGGCGTCGGACAAGCGGCAACGGACGATCGTCCTGAACGAGCTCGAGGAGATGGTCGGCAACTACGGATTCGAACGGCGCAGCCAGATCATCACCCCCGACCACCTGGACGACGTCACGCTCGAGGAGGCCGAGGCGGAAGAGGCCGCCAACCGGGTGGAGGAGCCCTGCGTCGTCGCGCTGACCACGAGCGGCATGATCGGCGTCGAGCCGGTCAGCGGACCCAGGCCCGCCGCCCCGGGCCGCCACGACGTGCTCGCGCAGCGGGTGGCGACCACCACGCACTCGCGGCTGGCGGCCGTGACCTCACGTGGTCGGGTGTTCCCCGTCGCCGTGGGCGCCGTGCCCGAGGTGACCGGACGCTCCCGCGGCACCGCCATCACCGAGCTGGTGCCGCTCGACAAGGGAGAGAGCGTCCTCACGCTCGTCGCCGGGGACCGCGCCCCCGCCGGCAGCGAGGCCGCGGCCCCGCCGGTCCTGCTGGTGACGGCGCAGGGCGTCATGAAGCGGGTGGCCGCCGCCGACCTGTTGGCGCTCGCCGCCGGCAAGCCGGCCATCAGGCTCAAGCCGGGCGACCGGGTCGTCGCCGCCACCGCAGCACCCGACGGCACCGACCTCGTGGCCGTCGCGTCCAACGCCCAGGCGCTGCGCTGCGAGGCCGCCTCCGTGCCGGTCCAGGGCCCGGGAGCCGGCGGCGTGGGCGGCATGAAGCTGGGCGACGGCGCCACCGTCGTCGGCGCCGGCATCGCCGGACCGGGTGCCATCGTGCTGACGGTCAGCGACGCCCAGACCGCCAAGGTCACCGACGCCGAGGAGCTCCCGGTCAAGGGTCGCAACACCGGCGGCCTGCGCATCACCAAGTTCCGCACCGAGAAGCGCCTGGAGTGGGCCTACGTCGGCCCCGACACCGGCGTGCTCGTGGTCGTCGGCACCGAGGACGCCCCGTCCAAGCCCGACCCCACGGCGGAGACGCTCACCCTCCACGCCACCGGCCGCGACCTGGCCTCGAAGGCGACGAAGCGACGGTGGCTCGGGACGGGCGTCTCGCGCTGGTAGCGCTGCCGGCTTGAACCCGCGCGGCGGGATGCCGGCGCGTTCCGCGGGTCCGGTCGGCCAGAGCGCACCGCATCCCGGACCTACTCCCCCGCTTCGCTCCTCCAACGGTCCGTGCTGCGGCGCCCTCCGTCCGACCTCCTTCGGAGCCGTCCGTCATCCTCTGGTGCGCAGGTCGGCGCCCGCAGTCCTCGAGCCCGAGACCGTTGGGTGGGAAAGGGACGGTGCGGAGCGGGGCGTCGGGACGGTTCGGTCGCGTGGGGCGGCGCCGGTGGTGTTGACTGCGGCCCATGTCGGATGAGGTTCCTGCTGAGGTGTCGTCTCCTGCGCCGTTGACCGCGGCGGTCGTCCACGAGCTGATCGAGGAGCTGGCCGGT
>JAEZAI010000090.1 GCA_023427825.1 Actinomycetes bacterium | reverse complement strand
GCTAACCCCGGCCCGTGGTGGGCGTCGAAGATGACCTCCCGGTAGAACTCGACGACCAGGGCGTGCACGGCCGATCGGGTTGCGAGGTCGGTCCTGACCGCCGGCACGCCGATCACCGATCCGCGATCAGCGTGAGCGACGACCGACCGTCGGCCCCGAGCTGTCGTCCGTGCACCTCGGCCACCCGGTGCGCCAGATCGAGCGCCCGCTCCACGCCCGGCCCGGTCCAGCCGGACAACGTGTCGGCGAACAGGTCGAGCCATCGCTCGAAGTGTGCCGCCGTGAACGGCGACCGGGCGCTGATCAGCTGGTGGGCACGGAAGGGGTTCCCCTCGTACCCGGGCTGGCCGACCAGTGCGCGGCACCAGAACGCGGTGAGCTTCGGCAGGTGCTCCGACCAGTCGACCTGCGCCACGTCGTTGAACACCGGTCCGAGGAGGTCGTCCTGCGCGACCGACTGGTAGAAGCGGCGGACCATCTCCGCGATCTCCGCTTCGCAGTCGAGGTCCGCCGTCGGGATCGATCCGTGTCCACCTGCACCCATCGTCGCTGCCTCCGACCCGGTCGCCCACCGCCGTGCTCTTTACTCTAGTGGCCCCTAGAGCATCTCGGAGAGGTCGGAGGTCACAGACGGATCTCGGACCCAGGGGTCGCGTCAGGCCGCGACCCGATCCGTCCGTCCTGCGGCTCGTTCCCCCGTGCTCCTCGTCCGACTGACGTCGGGAGCGCCCTCGGACGACCGGTGGTGCCCCCGCCGGAGCGGGAGCACCCCCAGTGTCAGGGGGTTCCGCTCAGCGGGGCGCCACGGACGCGGCGCCGAGCGCCAGGTTGAGCCCGCCGGCGGGCGGCGTGCCGCCGAAGGTCAGCTCGGGCACGACGTTGCCCGCCTGGTCCTTCACGGTCAGCCAGATCCTGTCGGTCCTGGTGTCCGCCATCGTCAGCTCGTAGCTGACGGTCCTGGCGGTCCTGCCGCTGCCCAGCACGCCCGTGCCGATCACGGTGCCGTAGCGGACACCGCCCTCGGTCCAGGTGCCCGCCTTCGTCACCTTGACGCTGCCCAGCGCCATCGCCGTCGAACCCGACCGGGCGATGCCGATGATCCCGGTGGCCGAGGTCGTCGACGAGACCACCACGCCGGCGAAGGCGACGGTGTCGGTCTTGCCCTTCTTCGAGCTCGGCACGCTGACGCTGCCGATCAGGGTGATGGTCGCCGGTGAGAGGACCCGCTCGGCCGCCTTCACGTTGACGACGACCGTGGCCGTCGCCCGACCGCCGTCGTCGTCGACGACGGTCAGCGTCACCGTGCGGGTCCCCGCGGTGGCGAAGCTGTGCCGCAGCGTGAACTTGCCCTGGTCGACCGCCACCGGCAACGCAGCGCTCCCGTCGCCGGGATCGAGCGTCGCCGTGTGGGTGTCGGCCGGGACGTCGGCCACGGTCCCGCTCAGCTCTAGCGCCGAGCCCGCCGCGACGTCGACCGACGCCGGCAGCCCCTGGATCTGCGGGTCCAGGTTGGCGACCTCGATCACCGTGCTCGCCACGGAGAACGCTCCGTCGGGGTCCGTGACCCGCAGCGAGACCGTGCGGGGACCGTTGTCGGGCACCGACAGCTGCACCGTGGTGCCGTTGCCGTCGTCGAACAGCCCGTCCGCGTCGGTGTCCCACGCGACGACCAGGTCGTCGCCGTCCGGATCGTGGGTCCTGGCGCGGTCGAAGGCCACGGTGGTGCCCTCGGTGGCGGCCCGGGGCCCGTCGATCGCTGCGACCGGCACCTGGTTCACCGGCTCCGGATCGCCCGGATCCTCGGGGTCCTCTGGCTCGGTCACGGTGATGCGGACCCTCGCGACGTTGGACTCGAACCGGCCGTCGTCCACCCGGTACGAGAACGAGTCGACGCCGATGTAGCCCTTCGCCGGGCGGTAACGGACGACGCCATCGTCCAGCAGGTCCGCCGTGCCGTGCGCCGGTCCGTCGACGAGGTGATGCGTCAGCTCCTCGGTGATGTCCGCGTCCCAGCCGTCGAGCTGGATGCGGGTCTCACCGGCGGCGGTCGCCTCGACGTCCTCGGCCACCGGAGCGTGCACGGTCGAGAGCACGAACCCGCGGTCGGCGCCGTTCAACGTGCCGGTGCCGATGATCTGACCGAGCTCGTTGATGCCGTACGCCCGCTGGAGCACCCATCCGGAGCCCTCGGGCAGGAGGGAGTTCAGGTCCACGGCCGACTCGAGATCGGTGCTGAGGAAGGCCCGCTGCAGCCCGTCGGTGCGCGTGATGTAGTTGCCGACGATCCAACCCCGGTCGTTCACGTCCGTCGCCTCGGCGGTCTTCGTGAACAGGTTGCGGTCGACCTCCAGCACCTTCCCGTCGACGAAGGCGACCGCGTGGCGCGTGCCGGCGATCTCCACGTCGGTCCACGCCCAGCCGACCGCGACACCGAGGTCGTTGACGGCGGTGGCGGCGCTCGGGGCCCGGTCCGGTGCGCCCAACGTGCCGACGTGGCGGACCGTGCCGTCGGGTGCCCACATGAGCGCCCGCTCCGGGACGTTGTCGAAGATGTCCGGCGACTCGAAGGAGCCGACGGCCGTCCCGCTGCCGTTGACGTCGTTCACCGACGACAGGTAGCCCGCGAGCGGCAGCGGCAGACGCCGCACGCCCTGGTCGTCCCATCGGACGGCCACCCTCGTCGCTGCGGAACCGGAGGTGCCGACGGCGAGGCCGGACTCGTTCCGGTCGCTCACCGCGCCGGTGTCGTGACCAGGGAGCAGGGGCAGCTCGGTCCGGCCGCCGCCCGGTGCCCACACGGCCGGGAACGAACCCCCGGCTCCCGGGACCGGCACGCTGCCGGCCATCGTGCCGTCGAGACCGAGCGCCGTGATGGGCCCGTCGCCGACGGGCGGCGTCGTCACCGATCCGTGCTGCCAGATGACATCGCGGAGGTTGTCGACGCGCCCGACGGCAACACCGCGATCGGTGATCAGCCGAGCGGAGCTCTGCGTCGCGCCGCCGTCCGGCTGCAGCTCGATCACCTTCCAGGCGGCATCGTGGGCCACCGTGACCCGCGCCACCTCCGTGGTGGTCCGGCGGCCGGCGTTGTCGGTCACGCGCACCCGGATCCGGTAGGTGCCCTGACGGAGGTCGTCACCGGCGGGGTTGCCCGTACGACGCTCGAACGTCGTGGTGCCAGGGGTCGGCGCGGCCACCTTGGCCGGCAGCCACGTCGCGTCGTCGGTCCAACGTTCGCCGTTCCAGGAG
>JAEZAI010000074.1 GCA_023427825.1 Actinomycetes bacterium | reverse complement strand
TTGCCGCCGTTCTCGCCCGTCGACCCGCCGGTGCTGCTCGATCCGCCGTTGCCGTCGCCGCCGCGTCCGCCGCCGTTGTCGCTGCAGACCCCGTTGTTGGACGAGCTGCCACCACCACCACCGCCTGCTGCGATGGCCAGCACGGAGCCGCCGCTGCAACCGGCCGCCGTCGTGCCCTCGCACAGCGCGCTCGAGGCCCCGCCACCGCCGCCGCTGGCATCGGGGGAGGCGCCGCCCCTGGTGTAGCCGTCGGCGGCGCCGCCGAAGTCCAGACCGCCGCAGCCGATCCTGACCCAGTACACCTCGCCGGGCGTCACGCCGAAGGTTCCCGACACGACTGCACCCCGACCGCCGTCACCCCCCGGCTGGTCGCGGTCATCGCCCCCACCGCCGCCACCACCGGTGAGCACGTAGGACGCCGAGACCGCTCCGGTCGGCACCGTCGTCGACACCCAACCCGAGCAGGAGAGCGGACCCGAGAACGTCGCACTCTGGGTGATGCTGGCGGACGCGGGCGTCGACGACAGGGCGATGACACCGAGCACCGACGCGACGAGCGCCACCGCCGACATCAGGGCCACGGGGACGCGTGCCCGCCCGGTCCATCTCGCGTCCGACGGCCGCCTCACCCGCATCGCTCCCACAGCTTTCCCTCCTCGGGGACCTGTCGAGGGTACGACGACCCTGAACATGGCTCAACCTTGTGCCGTGCCGGCACAGTGGTGCGCTGGTTCGTGCACAGCGACGAGCCAGCGGCGTCCGCTCCATGCGGCGGCGTGCCGGGCGACGGACGGAGGGGCGCAGCGCAGCCAGCTCGCCCCCACCGCAGCCGGGTCCTCAGACCCCGCGCTCGCCCCATCGTTCGCCCCTTGCCGGTCGGTACCCTGAGCCCCGACGCCTCCAGATGGTACGGCGCCGACTGAAGCAGGTTCAATGCAAGATCTGTCGCACGGTGGGTGAAACGGCGTCCCACGAACCCACCGCCGGAACGGGAGCCCGGCAACTCCGAACGGGCCGAACCGTCCGTTGGGCGGTCGCGCCCCCTCGTCCGACGGTCGACGACGTGCTGGCGGTGGACGGACGTGGCGCAGTGGTCGTGCTGGGCCCGATCGCCACCGACATCGCCGCCCTGAGCCGGCGGCCGATCGCCGAGCGCGACATCGTGGCCACCTTGGAGCTGGACTCCGCCGAGGTCTCCTCGGTCGTCGACCAGATGGTGGCGGACGGGCTACTGGTCGTCGTCTGACCGGTGGGCCAGGTGCGCCCGTGCGTAGTCCAATCGGTTGCGCCAGGACCCGAGCGCGGGCAACGACGCCAGGGCGGCGATCGCGTAGCTCCGGCGCCCACGGTGGTAGGCCGCGAGCATCGCCGACTGACGCGCCCTCTCCGCCCGGCCCGAAGGCCGCAGCGCACGGAGCCGGTCGGGCGCGTCGCCCCGCACGTGCGAGAGCGCGCGCTCGACGACCAGCTCCACCCGCCACCGTCCAGCGGTCTCGGCGACGTCGTGCACCTCCGCATCGGTGCGAGGGACCAGCAGCTCGAGATCCCTGACGCTGTGACGGCGCGGCACCGGACTCCCCAGGGTGACGTGCAGGCACTGGTGGAGGAACCGGTGCACCGGGTGGAGCGAGCGGTACCACCGTCCGGCGATGCGGACGGGCACTGCGCGGTCGTGCAGCTCGTCGAGCAGGATCAGGTGACCGAACGGCCCGGGAGCGAGCGTCCGGTGGAGGTCCAGCTCGAAGCCGAGTGCCGGCATGCCAGCCGCCGGCACGAAGCGGCCCTCGAGCGTGACGCTCTTGGCGAACCGACGGTCGAAGTCCGAGCCGAGCCGCACGAACCTCCGCGCGAGTCCGGCCGCCTCCAACGCGGCGACCGCGTCGTCGACACGGTCGCCGGGCACCAGAAGGTCGAGGTCGCCGAAGTCCCGCAGTGCAGGAGGGAGCAGTCCGTCGTGCGCCGACACCGGCCCCTTGAGGAGCACCGGTCGAGCATCGACCTCCTCGAGCACGTCGACCACAGCCGCCAGCTCGTGCTCGAGCAGCGTGCACGTGGCCTGCGCCGCCAGGTGCGCGTCCCGCGCCCGCTCCTCGACCGTCTGTGGCGCGGAGCGTCCCAGCGCGAACTGCTGCACGACCACGCCGGTGCACCGCCCGTCGATCGCCGCATCGACGTCCGCCCCGGTGAGCGGGCTCGCCCCGGCGACGTCGAGCGGTCGGCCCGGGAGACCCAGATCGAGCGGGTCCGGTCCCAGCGACGCGGCCGGCTCCGTACCGGCGAGCACCACCGCGAGCGGATCGTCGGTGGTCGAGGAGCACGACGGGACCAGCGCGCCTGCATCATCGATGCGCCGGGCAGCGGCCCCGTCGAGCACGACCAGTCGGTGCGACGCACCGTCGAGCGCCAACGCCCCGTCCTGGAACCGCACGATCCTCACGGACGGGTCCGACGAGCGGAACGGGTCGGACGGCGCGCCGCCGCGGACGTGCCGCCGGAACCGATGGACCGCGGCCACCTGGCGTCGGAGCGGCGGTCGGAGCTCGCTGATCAGCTCCGCCGCCTCCGACGCGTCCCCGTACTCGAGCTCCCAGCAGGTGCACCCGGACAGCACCGCCGCGACGACCTCGAGCGCGCCGGGCCCGAGTCGCGCGGCATCGATCGAGTCCGCGAGCAGGCCATTCCCCGCCTGCGCCGCCTGGATGGGCGACAGGGTCGGTTCGTCAACGGGCGAGTGGCGCAGCAGGACGACGACCGCTGGGACCACGAACGGCACGACCCGACCGAACCCTCCGGCCCGCAAGTGCGCACGACCGTTGTCGGCCACGACCAGGTCCAGCGGGCCCGATGCCGAACCACGCTGCAGGTCGATCGACGTGCCCTTCAGCGTCAACGGCTTCGGGTAGGCGAACGCTGTCCTGGATCCTGGCAGCAGCGTGACCGCCTCGTCGGTCAGGTAGCCGGCACCCCGCCGCACGAGCGCCGCTGCGACGGTGGACTTCCCGCTGCCCGACGGACCGCCGAGCAGCACGCCGTCCCCGTCGACCTCGACCCCCGCGGCGTGGAGATGGAGTCGATCCGGATCCGCGGCGAAGGCGAGGCGGTTCAGCCGGGCGACGATCGTGTCGAGGAGGTCCGCAGCGTGGGGTCCGGTCGGAACCGATCCGGGGCGTGAGCCACCGTCCCCCGTGCCGGGCCGCTCGTGGACCGTCCACGTGCCGTGGTGTCCCACGACGTCCAGGGTCACCGCGACCGCCGAGGGGTCGAGGTGGAGCCGCGGATCGGTGAGGTCAACGAGGGCGTCGGCCACCTCCGCGGGAACGGCGCCTCGGATCGTCACCAGGGCGTTCGGGAGCCGGAGCTGCAGCACGGACGACCGGCGCCGGTCAGTCGTCCGGCTCGGCGCCGAGCTCGTTGACGACACCGGCGGCGAGCGAGAACGCCAGCGCCGACGCCACGAGCCGCACTCCGGGGATCCTGAGATGGATCGCCAACGCGACGAGCGCACCGATCCACACCGAGATGCACCACGGGCACACCGCGAGCTCGGCGAGCTTCGGGTGGCCCCGCTCGTCCATGGCCCGGACGAACCGGAGTCGCGGACCATCGAGGATCGAGTCGCGCGTCACCAGGCGGGCCAGCCGCGCGGTGGCTGCGGCACCGAGCGCGTAGTCCAGCGCCGTCGGTTCGCTGCGGTCACCCATCGGCAGGCGGGACCCAGGTGTACATGGGGTGGTTGCAGCCGCAGCCGCGCTGCGGTTCGAAGACCACGCCGTCGACCTGCCAGCTCTGCGTGGCGCCCACCCGCGAGATCTCGACGGCGCTCCGGAGGAACTCGCGCACCTCGCCTGACTCGCGATCGAGCTGCCACACCACCGTGCCGCGGGCGTTCGAGCGCAGCCGGAGGTTCCGGACGATCCTCGAGCCGTTCCGGGTCTTCACCGGATAGAGGTTGAGGTCTGCTCCCGGCACGGCGCCAATGGTACCGATCGCCGCGAGGGCTTCCGCAGCCGCCCGACCGGCCGTCAACCGGCGATGACCCGGATGCGGTGCCAGCCCGTGGCGCCGTCGGGAGCGACGTCGCTCTCCTGCTCCGGCTGGGTGTTGCCCTCGCCGTCGGTCGCGCGCACCGTGATCCAGTACTTGCCGGCCGCCCGTGGGGTCCAGGCCACGTGCCACTGCCGCCACGTCGTGTCGTTGAGCTCCTCGGCGAGCGTGGCGTCCCGCCACTGCCCCTCGTCGGGGGTGCCCCCGGCGTCGGTCGGCCCGTCGATGCGAACCTCGACGCGGGAGATGCGCCGGTCCATCGCCCAGGCGACACCGGCGATGGCGACCGGGTCGCCCACCCCGACGTCGATGCCGTGGCGCGGCGTGTCGATCCGCGACTGCGTCTTGATCGGACCGAGCCGTGACCAGCCCCTCGGGATCCAGTAGCCCTGGAAGTCGGCGAACGTGGTGAGCTCGATCTCGCTCAGCCACTTGGTCGCGGACACGTAGCCGTAGACGCCGGGGACCACGAGGCGGGCCGGGTAGCCGTGGTCGATCGGCAGCGCCTCGCCGTTCATCCCCACGGCGACCAAAGCTGGGCGTCCGTCGAGCAGCGCAGTGGGGAACCCGGCGGTGAAGCCGTCGACGGAGCGGCCGACGACCTGGTCCGCGCTCGGGTCGATGCCGGCCTCGTCGAGCAGGTCGTCCAGCCGGCAACCCAGCCACCGCGCCGTGCCGATGAGGTCGCCGCCGACCTCGTTCGACACGCAGCTGATCGTGATGTCGGCCTCGACCATCGGCCGGTCGAGCAGTTCCTTGTACGTGAGCTTCAGCGGTCGGTCCACCCGGCCGGTCACGTCGAGCTCCCAACCCTCCGTGCTGACTCGGGGAACCACCAGGGCGGTGTCGATCCGGTAGAAGTCGTCGATGGGCGTGATGAACGGCACCGCGCCCTTGGCGTGGACGGCCGCCGGCACCGCCGGCAACGGCTCCACCGGTCGGGGCAGCACGACCTTCAGCCGCTCCCCCACCGCCACCGCCCGGCTCTGCAGCCAGCGGCCGACGCCACCGGCGACGACTGCGGCGCCGGCCCGGCCGGCGCCGCGCTGCACGAACCCGCGACGGTCGGTCGCCGCCCCCGGGACCACCATCGGTTCTGCCACGGTCGCGGTCGCAGTCGTGGAGGTCGCCACCGACACGGGCTCGGCTCCTCCGTCGGCCGGCTCGGTCGGTGCTGACGGGATCTGGTCCGACGCCGGCGCTGGCCACGCCTCCCTCGCCCGCCGCGTCAGCGCGACCAGGGCCCACCCCGCGACCAGGCCGGCGATGATCGGTGGCGCCGGCCGGGCCCAACCAGTGCCACCCCGCCCGAGCGAGGCGAGCACGCCGATGAGCGTGAACACGCCGACGCCGACGAGCCCAAGCCGCACCGAGCGACGGACCGCCACGATCCCGATCACCGCGGCGAACAGCACCAGCAGCAAGGTCACTCCGCTGAGCAGCACGGCCTTGTCGTTGGTGCCGAAGGTGGAGATGGCCCAGTCCTTGATCGGACCCGGCACGTTGTCGACCACCCGGTCGCCCACGGCGACGATGGGGCCCCGCAGCTTGTCCGACGTGCCGGCGACGACCTCGCCCACCCCAATGCCCACGCCAGCGGCGACCACGCCGGCAAGCGCGCCGGCCCAACGAGGTGCAGTGGATGCCGACGTCACCCCGCCAGTCTGGTTCGTGTGACCGCTCCCACCCCGTCGACCCCGACGATTCTCAAGACCGGGAGCACGCCATGACGGCGTTCCCGGTGGTCAGAATCGGATGAGGGTCAGGGGACGTAGGCGACGAGCTGGGCGGTCGCGTCGCCGACCACGTCGCTCAGCGGCCCCGGGATCACCCCGAGCACGATCACGCCCAGGACCGCAAGGCCCAGTGCGATCCCGGCCGTGGCCGGGATGCGGATGGCCGGCGCGTCCGCGTCGACCGGGTCCGAGAAGTACATCGAGGCGACGATCCGCAGGTACATGAACGCCGAGATCACCGCGGTGAGCATGGCGATGATGCACAGCACGCCGGCGCCGGCGAAGTCGCTCTGCAGCGCAGCCTCGATCACGTAGAACTTGGCCAGGAAGCCGACGGTGAGCGGCACGCCGGCCTGCGACAGCAGCAGGACGGCGAAGACGAGCGCCAGCCCCGGCCGAACGCGGGACAGGCCCTTGTAGTCGTCGAGGCTGTGGTGGCCGTCGCCGGTGCGGCCGACCACCGTGGTCACGGCGAAGCTGCCGGCCGCCATGAACGTGTAGGCGAACAGGTAGAAGAGCGTGGCCGAGTTGCCCTCGGGCGAGCTCGCCAGCACGCCGAGCAGCAGGAAGCCGGCGTGGTTGATCGACGAGTACGCCAGCATGCGCTTGACGTTCGTTTGGGAGATCGCGAACAGCGAGCCCACCACCAGCGTCAGCACGGTGAGGGCGTAGATCATCGGTCGCCACTCGTTGACGTACGTCGGGCCGAGGGCGACGACGAACACCCGGATCATCGCAGCGAAGGCCGCCGCCTTCACCGCCGTGGCCATGAACGCCACCACCGGCGAGGGCGACCCCTGGTAGACGTCGGGCGTCCAGAAGTGGAACGGGACCGCGGCGATCTTGAACCCGAAGCCGACCAGCATGAAGGCGATGCCGCCGAGCAGGAGGCCGTTGCTCGAGAGGACGTTCTCCGACAGGTAGGTCTGGATCGCGGCCAGGTTGGTGGAGCCAGTGGCGCCATAGGTCAGGGCGATGCCGTACAGCAGGAACGCCGAGGAGAAGGCACCGAGCACGAAGTACTTCATGCCGGCCTCCTGCGACGAGATCCGGCGGGCGTGCATGGCGGCCAGCACGTACACGGCCACCGACATGATCTCGAGCCCGATGAAGAGCACGATCAGGTCGTCCGCGGTCGCCATGGTGACGGCACCCGAGGCCGACAGCAGCATGAGCACGTACCACTCGGGACCCTCGAGTCCCTCCCGACGGACGTAGCCCTGCAGCAGCAGCGCCCCGAAGATCACCGCGATGCAGACGTTGGCCGTGATCGCGAGCCCGAAGCCGTCGAGCCCGACCGCCCCGCCCATCGCTGTCTGGGGTCCGGTGTCGCCGATCCAGCGCCACAGCAGCACAACGGCGACCAGCGCCCCGATCGCCACGAGCACCGTCCACGCAGCGTGGAACCACGAGGGGAGCTTGCCCTTGAGCAGCGAGACGACGGTCAGCAGCAGGATGCCGCCGAGCATCAGGACGAGGTTCGGCGCGATCGCCTTCCAGTCGATGTCGGGCGTGGCGATCTGCGCCTCGGCCGCGAGGAGGGTCACGAGCGTGCTCATCAGCCGTGCTCCTCATCGTGGGCGGCGTCCGCGGCCTCGGCCTTCACCACCGGCTTCTCCACGTCGCTCTGGTCGGCCCGGTCGGTGTCGGAGTGCTCCGCCACGTGGGCGACCAGCGCCTTCACCGAGGGCTCCATGGTCTCGATCATCGGTCCAGGGAACAGGCCCAGGAACACGATCAGTGCGAGCAGCGGCGACATGACGAGGAACTCCGAGAGCTTCATGTCGCGCATGGTGGCGTTCTCGCCGGTGGCCGGACCGTGGAAGACCCGCTGGTAGGCCCAGAGCAGGTACAGCGCGGCCAGGATCACGCCGGTGACGGCGACGACGCCCCACCAGCGCGCGCCCTTGAACGCGCCGAGCAGCGACAGCAGCTCGCCCGGGAACCCGTTCAGGCCCGGCAGACCCACCGAGGCCAGCATGACGACCGTGAACACGCCGGCCAGCACGGGAGCGGCCTTCTGCAGGCCGGACAGCTCGCTGATGAGCCGGGTGTGGCGACGCTCGTAGATCATGCCGACGAGCAGGAAGAGCGCGCCGGTGGTGATGCCGTGGTTGACCATCACCAGCAGGCCGCCGGTGATGCCCTGGGTGGTGAGCGAGAACGTGCCGAGGACGATGAAGCCCAGGTGCGCGATCGACGAGTACGCGACCAGGCGCTTGAGGTCCTTCTGCATCGTCGCGGCGATGGCGCCGTAGGTGATGCCGATCACCCCGAGGGTGAGCATCACCGGCGCGGCCCAGGC
>JAEZAI010000062.1 GCA_023427825.1 Actinomycetes bacterium | reverse complement strand
CCGCACGACGTCGTCCGCGTCCTGGGGTCCCCAGGTCCACGTCGAGCCGTCGGGCGACACCACCTCCACGCGGAGCGGCGCCTCGGGCGGCGCCATCCCCCGCACCCGGTAGCTGTAGCCGCGGGCGGGTATGCCCAGATCGGCGACGGGGCGCAGCGGCGTCGACTCCTCGGGCGGGGCGCCGACGGCGTCGCGCACGTCCTGGCCGTGCGCCCACGTCTCCATGAGGCGAGCGGTCAGGAACGACATGGCGCCCATGTCGGGACCGAACCACGGCACCCGCTCGCCGGGCTGGAGTCCGGCGGCGGCGACCTCGAGCTCGTCGGTGGCCCGGTGCCACCACTCCCTGGACTCCTCGGGACCGAGCAGCCGCCCCCTCTGGGTGGCCGCCAGGATGGGGTCGTCACCGCCGGCCATCGCCAGGTCGAACTGCACGGCGAACCGCTGGGGATCGGTGATCGCCATGACTGCGTGCTCGTCGAACGCAGCCAGGTGCGACAGCTGATCGGCCACGTCCCAGCCCTCGGCGGGCGTCGGCAGCGACAGCTGCTCGACCGTGAGCGGGTCGACCACGGCGGCGAGCGCGGCCTGCTCTGCCACGAGGTCCCGCCGCAGCGACTCGAGCAGTTCGGCGGGGCCGCTCACGATTCGGCCCGGCGCACGGGCTCAGTCCCCGCCGTCGGTGACGACCGACGTGGTCACGCCGGGATCCGCGGGCACCTGGTCGCCCGCGCCGCCCTCGGTCTCGTCCGCCGCGCCGCTGTCGATCGTGCCCGGCGTGCCGTCGGCGGGCGCGTCGAGCGCGGTGTCGGGCGTGATGCCCCCCGGCGCGAAGTCGGCCGGGTCGATCCGGGCCAGCACGTTCTCGATCACGTCGTTGAGGAACGGCGGCTCCGGCCGGGTGGGGCCGGAGTGCAGGACCGAGATGATCACGTCGCCGACGGCGAAGATCGCCCACTCCTGCGCGCCCTCGCCGTTCTCGTCCACGTAGGTCGCGGCCACGAAGTCGTCCGCGATCAGCGGCGCCTCGGAGGCGTCCTTGATGTCGATCTTGGTCCGGCCGGTGGGGCCGTTCCGGTAGAACTGGTTGCACTCGCCGAGTGCGTCCTCGACGTCGTTCAGGTACGTCCGGGCCGACTGCCACTTGTCCACGTGCAGCGCCTGGGCGATCACCACCGAGTCGTTGGTGGGGTTGCGGAACACGGCGGTGTGGACCTCGGACAGCGGCGTGGGCGTGCTGACCTGCTCGCCGCAGAAGTCGCTGTTGAGGATGCCGAACGGGCCCAGCGCGGGGTCGCCGGGCTCCCAACCCTTGGGCAGGTCGTCGAGCGCGACCAGCGCCTGGTCGACGTCCACCTGCCCGGCCAGGCGGGCCTGGTCCAGGTTGGTCGCCGAGGACTCGTCGAAGCTGATGAACGTGAGCGGGTACGCCGCCGCCAGGCCGATCGCCGCCCCGCTCAGGAGCAGCAGTCCGGCCAGCATCAGCACGCGCACCGACTGCGTGCGCATCCGGCCCAGGAACGATCTCACGGCGTCATCCTTGCGCGTGCCGGGACCCGTGTGGGGTCTCTCACCCCTCGGGGACGGACTCCGAGGCGTCACCCGGTGCCGTCTCCGCCCCGCCGAAGCGCCGCTCCCAGCCCTCGAGCTCCTCCGCGTCGAGCTTGCGGAACAGCAGCGGCGGCGGGACCAGCACGGAGCCCGGGCGCAGCACCTCGGTGGCCGCCGCCCCCAGCCCGCTGTCCAGGCAGAGCGGCACCTCGACCACCTCGGGGAACGCGGCCCGCAGCCGGGCGGCGGTGACCGGCACGAACGGACCCGAGGCCACCGAGTGCACGAGCACCAGCCCCAGCGCGGTGCGCAAGGTGCAGGCCGTGCGGTCGCGGTCGATCTTCACCGTCTTCCACGGCTCCCGGCTCTCCAGGTAGACGTTGCCTTCGGCCCACAGCGCCCGCAGCGCGGCGGCCGCCTTGCGGAACTCCAGGGCGTCCAGGTGGCCGACGTACTCGGTCAGGCGGGCCTCCACCCGCTCGGCCAGCTCGGCCTCCTCGTCACCCGGCTCCCCGCCCTCTGGCACCTGCTCGCCGATGTGCCGCACCACCTGGGTGACGGTCCGGTTGACGAAGTTGCCGAACGTGCCGACCAGGTCCTTGTTGACCGCGTCGCCGAACAGCTCCCAGGTGAAGCTCGTGTCGTCCGACTCGGGGGCGTTGGCCATGAGGTACCAGCGCCAGTAGTCGGCGGGCAGCAGCTCGAGCGCGTCGGACATGAACACGCCGCGGTGCTCCGACGTGGAGAACTTGCCGCCGTAGTACGTCAGCCAGTTGAAGGACTTGAGCCGGTCGACCAGCTTCCAGTCCTCGCCGGAGCCCAGGATCGTCGCCGGGAACGACAGCGTGTGGAAGGGCACGGTGTCCTTGCCCATGAACTCCGTGTACGTGACGTCGGCCGCGCCGCGCTCGGTGCGCCACCAGCTGTCGAACAGCGCGCCGGCCTGCTCGGGCGTGGTTCGATCGTCGGCCCACTCGCGCGTGGCGCCCAGGTAGCCGATGGGGGCGTCGAACCAGACGTACCAGACCTTGCCGGCGACCTCGGGGAAGTCGTCCGGGTCCACCGGGATGCCCCAGTCCAGGTCGCGGGTGATGCCCCGGTCCTCGAGCCCCTCGTCGAGCCACTTGTACGCGATCGAGCGGGTGAGCTGCGGCCAGTCGGTCTTGGTGTCGATCCACGCCCGGATGCGGTCCGCCAGCTGCGACTGCAGCAGGAACACGTGGGAGCTGGACCGGATCTCCAGGTCCGTGGACCCCGAGATGGCGCTGCGCGGTTCGATGAGGTCGGTCGGCTCGAGCTGCTTCCCGCAGTTCTCGCACTGGTCGCCGCGGGCCCGGTCGTAGCCGCAGTTGGGACATGTGCCCACCACGTAGCGGTCGGGCAGGAAGCGGCCGTCGGCCACCGAGTACACCTGCTCGGTGGTGCGGACCTCGGTGAACCCCTCGGCCTTCAGCCGTCGGGCGAAGTGGTCGGTGAGCCGATGGTTCTGCGGACGGGAGGTGCGGCCGAAGTGGTCGAAGCTCAGCTCGAACCGCTCGCACAGGTCCTTCTGCACCTCGTGCTGCTGGGCGCAGAACTCGGCGACGTCGAGACCCACCTCGCGAGCGGCCAACTCGGCGGGGGTGCCGTGCTCGTCGGTGGCGCAGATGAACAGCACCTCGTGGTCCGCGGCGCGCAGGTACCGCGCGTACACGTCGGACGGGAGCATCGACCCGACCAGGTTGCCGAGGTGCTTGATCCCGTTGATGTACGGCAGGGCGCTGGTGATCAGGTGGCGTGACACGCGTGCTCGGGCTCCGTTCGGGGGACGCTCCAGCCTACCGGCGCCCGCCAGGCACCCCAGGACGCGTTGACGTCAGCCGTGCTCCCCGCTCCCGGCCGCTGAGGCCCAGTCGCCGCTCCCGGCCGCTGAGGCCCAGTCCCCGCTCCCGGCCGCTGAGGCCCAGTCCCCGCTCCCGGCCGCTGAGGCCCAGTCCCCGCTCCCGGCCGCTGAGGCCCGGCGCCTCCGCTCCCGGCCGCTCAGGCCCAGGCGTCGCGGACGCGCTGCGCGGCCTCGGCCATCTCGGCGTCGTCCGCGTACTTGCGGCGCGGCCAGAAGAAGCCCTTGAGGCCGTCCTTCGGGTTCCGGGGCACCACGTGGGTGTGGAGGTGCGCGACCGACTGCGACACCGTGTTGTTCATGGCCACGAACGTGCCGGCCGCGGCCATGCCCGCCTGCACGGCCCGGGCCGCCGCCTGCACGCGCTCGAAGTACGGGCCGACGAGCTCGGCCGGCAGGTCGGCGAGCGTCACCACGTGCACGCGCGGCACGACCAGCGTGTGTCCGGGGAACAGCGGCGTGCGGTCCAGGAACGCCACCACCACGTCGTCGGAGTGGACGATCTGCGCGGGGGCGGTGCCGGCGACGATGTCGCAGAAGATGCAGGCACCGGTCGCCCCGGCGGCAGCGGCCACGGCAGGACGGTAACCGCTCCCACCCGACTGACGGTACCCGCTCCCACCCGACTGTCGGTGGCCGTGCGTACGATCGCCACGTGGTCCTGCAGCTCCAGCCGTCGCCCCCGCCCCTCGCGACGCCGACGTCCCCGCCGGGCCCGCACCTCCCCCTCTACGGGTTGGACATCGAGACCGACACGTCGGTCGACGGGCTCGACCCGGCGGTCTCCCCCGTCGTCGCGGTCGCCGTCGCCACGCCCGACCGGGACCACGTCCTGCTCGGCGACGAGTCGTCCATCCTCACGCGGACCGACCAGCTGCTCGCCTCGCTCCCGCCCGGGGTCGTGGTCACCTGGAACGGCGCCGGGTTCGACCTGCCGTTCCTGGCCCACCGCGCCGGGGTGGTGGGCGTGGAGCTCGGGCTCGAGCTCTGGCAGGAGCCGCTGATGGCGTTCGAGCCCGAGGCGTTCCGGGGCCGCTGGCACCACCACGACCACCTCGACGGGTACCGCCTCTACCGGGCCGACGTCGGTCGGGGTCTCGGCCTGCCGTGCGGCCTCAAGCCGCTGGCGCGCCTGGTCGGGCTCGCACCCATCGAGGTCGAACGAGATCGGCTGCACCTGCTCCACCAGGACCAAGTCCGTGACTACGTCGCGTCCGACGCTCGGATGGCCCGCCAGCTCGTGCTGCGCCGCTGGCCGGTCGCCGCCCGTGCCGCCGACAGCTGTCACCGTCCCGTGCCAGACTGATGCCACGTCGCTGCGGCCCTGCCGGTCGCAGCCGGTCGGACCCGCCGTCACCGGGTTCCTCCCGCACCCACGGGGTGCACCATCCGGCGCCGTGCCCTCGGGGCCCGCCGTGGAGGAACCATGTCGTCCCGATCCCGCTCGTCCCGTCCGTCCCGGCGGGCCCCGTCCGTCGCGTCCCGCGCCGCCAGATCGGCCCGCGCCGCCCGCCGCCGCGCATGGGCGCTGCCCGGCGAGGGCATCGAGCTCACCGCCGAGCGCGTCGAGTCCGTGCTGTCGGTCATGGCCGGCCTGCCACCGGGCACCATGATCGCCATCCAGCCCGACGGTCCGCGCCACCTGCTGTTCGGCGTGCGGGAGGTGCCGCCCGATCCCCGCTGCGGCGGCGCCGGCCTCTTCTGCCTGGACGCACCCGAGCGCAGCATCCTGGTGGGGCTCGCGTTCGAGGGCACGTCCGGTCCCAGTCGCCCGCCCACCGACGTGCCGCTCGAGCCTCCTGACCCGTCGGACGACGGCGAGACCGCCCGGGTCGACGTCCTGGTCACGGCCGACGGCCAGATCCACTCGCGCATCCACGACCACGAGCAGCCGCCGCCCGAGGAGCGCCGACCGGCCCGCGGCATCCTCATCGACGCACTGCACCGGTCGCTCGGGCTCCCGGCCCCGGGCCAACCACCGCCGCTCACCGAGCTCGTGGCCCGCATGTGGCTGCACGAGCTGCTGCGACGCTGGGACGGCCACCAGGTGCCCCCGTGGGCCGACGCCGCGCACGCGCACGAGGATCCCGGCGGTGCACCCTGGACCAGCGGGGACCGTCGCACCGCCCGTGGCCTGCCGCCCTCGCCCGAGGCGATCGCCGGGTCCATGCAGCGCCTCGCGGACGAGGCCGACTGGGACGACCTCCGTCGCGCCGCCGCCATCGGTCGCATGGCCGCACCCGACCTCGACCCCGAGGAGGCCGACTGGATGGACGCCACCATGTTCGCCCGCTGGATGGTGGACTCGTTCCCTCCCCCGCTGCGGGCGGTCGGCCTGCTGCGGCGGGCGGGCGCCACCGAGACGGCGGACCGGGTACACGAGGTGCTCGAACGCCTGGACCCGCCGGCGCTGCCCCACGCCGCATGAGGGGCGAGCCGATCACCCCCGGCCGCCCGCCGCCGAGCCGGTTCCCGGGCCACGGACCACGCGGGCGCAGTGGTCCGTCCCAGTGGCCGCCGCGGCGTATTGTGCCGCCGGGACGGGACCCACCACGGCACCACCTCGCCGGTGCCGGCCGACAACGACCCGGACGACCGGCAGACGAACAGGTGCATCCACGATGAGCGGTGTCACATTCGCCCAGGTGACCAAGTCCTACGGCGACGTCACCGCTGTCGACTCCCTGTCGCTGGAGATCACCGACGGCGAGTTCATGGTCCTGCTCGGCCCGTCCGGCTGCGGGAAGTCCACGGCCCTGCGGATGATCGCCGGCCTCGAGGAGATCACCTCCGGCCTGCTCACCATCGGCGACCGCGTGGTCAACCACGTGCCGCCCCGGGAACGGGACATCGCCATGGTGTTCCAGAGCTACGCGCTGTACCCGCACATGACGGTGCGCAAGAACATCGAGTCGCCGCTCGTGGCCAACAAGGCGGCCAAGGTCAGCACCGAGGAGCGCAACGCCAGGGTCCAGGAGGCGGCCCGGGCGCTCGACCTCACCGAGTACCTCGGCCGCAAGCCCGGCGAGCTGTCGGGCGGTCAGCGCCAGCGGGTCGCCCTGGCCCGGGCCATCGTCCGCCGTCCCGAGGTCTTCCTCATGGACGAGCCGCTCTCCAACCTGGACGCCAAGCTCCGCACCCAGACGCGCCTGGAGCTCGTCGAGATGCACCGCCGCCTGGGGACGACGATCGTCTACGTCACCCACGACCAGGTCGAGGCCATGACCATGGCGGACCGCATCGCCATCATCAACCGGGGCAAGCTCCAGCAGGTGGGTCCGCCCCAGGCGGTCTACGACCGGCCGGCGAACCTCTTCGTCGCCGGCTTCGTGGGCAGCCCGCCCATGAACTCGCTGAGCGGCACGCTCACGTTCGTGGGCGGCCAGCCGGTCATCACCACGGGCCACGGCGCCGTGCAGGCGGCCGACGCCGGCTCGGCCGGCGAGGGCGCACAGGTGATCGTGGGCATCCGCTCCGAGCACCTCCGGGTGGGCGACGGTCCGGCCACGCTGGACGGCGTGGTCGAGAACCTCGAGCTGCTCGGCCACGAGCGCCACGTCGTGGTCAAGGTCGGCGAGTCGCTCGTCGTCATCCGCCAGTCCACCGAGTCGCCCGCGGTCGCCGTCGGCGAGCACGTGCCGCTGGCCGCCGAGCCGTCGGGCGTGCACCTGTTCGACCCGGACTCCACGGAGCGCCTCAATTGACGGACCTGCCCGTGACCGAGGCGCGTGCGGACGACGGTGACCCGATCGCGGTCCCGCTCGGCTCCCGCACCCGCTCCAAGGGCCGGCGGGTCAAGGACGCACTGCTCGGCTACCTGTTCCTGGCGCCGGCGCTGATCGTGTTCGCGGTCTTCGCCTACTACCCGCTCTACAAGCTGTTCTCGGACTCGGTGCACCGCCAGCCCCGGTTCCTCAACAAGGCGCCCACCTACGTCGGCTTCGGCCAGCTGCGGGACACGCTGACGAGCAGCGAGTTCACCTCCGGCCTCGGGCACTCGGCCCAGTTCATGCTCTACAGCGTCCCGCTCGGCCTCGTGCTCGGGGTGCTGCTGGCGGTCGCGGCGCACCGCAAGCTCAAGGGCATCAAGGTCTTCCAGGCGATCTTCTCGTCGACCGTGGCGTCGTCGGTCGCCGTCGCGTCCGTCGTGTTCTTCACGCTGGTCAACCCGCAGGTCGGCTACTTCAAGGACGTGTCCTGGCTGAGCCTGGACCAGCCGCAGTCCGCCATGTTCTCCGTCGCCCTCAGCTCGGTCTGGCAGAACCTGGGCCTCACGTTCATCATCGTGCTCGCCGCGCTGCAGGCGGTCCCCGACGAGCTCAACGAGGCCGCCACGCTCGACGGGTTCGGCGCCGTGCGCCGCTTCTTCCGCATCACGGTGCCGCTGATCTCCCCCGCGCTGCTCTTCCTGGCCATCGTGCTGGTGATCACGGCGTTGCAGGCCTACGCCCAGATCGAGGTGCTGACCGGCGGCGGTCCTGCCGGGGCCACCGAGACGCTGCTGTTCAAGATCGCGGACCCCAAGGGCATCCGACCGCTGCACGAACGAGCGGGGCTGTCCATCGGGCTGTTCTTCCTGACGGGCGCGGTCGCGCTCGTGCAGTACTCACTCCTGTCCAGGCGGGTGCACTATGGCGACTGACGCCACCACCGAGCTCATCGGCACCGAGCACCCGGCCCAGGGCGACGCCGGCTCGGGCGCCACCGGGCGGTCGCGCTGGGCCGCCGCCGGTTGGTACCTGGTCCTGACCCTGCTGGCGGTCGTCGTCCTCTTCCCCGTCTACATGCTGCTGCTGCGGGCGGTCTCGGACCCCCTCCAGTACGTGGCGCAGGGCCAGCCGCTGCACCCGGTCGCCCTGGAGTGGAACGCGTTCACCGAGGCGTTCACCGAGGCCGACCTCGGTCGGTCCATGACGCTGTCGTTCGTGGTCACGCTCGTGATCGTGATCGCGCAGCTGCTCACGTCGGTGCTGGCCGCCTACGCGTTCGCGTTCCTGGAGTTCCCGCTCAAGCGCCTGATGTTCGCCCTGGTCGTGGCCACGCTGCTGCTGCCGATCGAGGTCACGCTGATCGCCAACCTCCAGACGGTCCGGGACCTCAGCATGCTCAACTCAGTCCAGGGCCTGTCGCTGCCGTTCCTGGCCACCGCGTTCGGCATCTTCCTCATCCGCCAGGGGTTCCTCGGCATCCCCGGCGACCTGCGCGACGCCGCCACGCTGGACGGCTACGGCCACCTGCGCTTCCTGTTCCGGGTGGCCGTGCCGCTCACCCGGCCGATCATCGGCAGCTTCGTGGTGATCTCGTTCCTCGGCGCCTGGAACCAGTACGTGTGGCCCCGCTTCGCCACCACCGAGGACAACTGGCAGACCGTGCAGATCGCGCTGCGCAGCATCGCCAACGACCGCGTCGACCAGCTGAACATCGGCTTCGCGGCCGCCGTCATCGCCGCGCTGCCGCTGGTCGTGCTGCTGATCCTGTTCCAACGCCAGATCGTGAGGGGCCTGACCGCCGGCGCGGTCAAGGGCTGAGCGACGGCGACGACCCCCGGTCGCGCCCGGCTGGCGCGATCCTCCAGAAAGCGAGTGCATCCATGGGCCATGTCATGAAGGAGGGCCGCACGGCACGCCGGCGTCCCCGAGCGTGGTGGTTGGTCGGCGTGGTCGCCGCGTTCGCGCTGGTCGCAGCCGCCTGCGGCGGCGACGACGGCGGTTCGGGCGACTCTGACGGCGGTGGCGGCGGCGACGCGTCCGGCGTGGGCAACGCGGACGACTGCCCGGTCAAGGAGGTCGAGTCGGCCACGGCGCCGGCGTCGATCACCGTCTGGCACGCGTACCAGGGCCTGCAGGCCTCCACGCTCCAGCAGATCGCCGACGGCTTCAACGCGAGCCAGGACAAGGTCAAGGTCGAGGTCCAGGGCCAGGGCACCTACGAGGAGCTGCTCAAGAAGTTCCAGGACGCCCTCGCCAACCCGTCCTCGCTCCCCGACCTGATCCTCACCGAGGACACCACCACCCAGTTCATGATCGACTCGGGCGTGGTCGTGCCGGCCGCCTCGTGCCAGAAGGCCGACCCCGGCTCCGACACCACCTACGACGACGTGCTGCCGGCGGTGACCTCGGCCTACACGGTCGACGACGTGCTGTGGCCCGGCGCCTTCAGCGTGTCCATGCCCGTGCTCTACGTGAACAAGGCCATCCTCACCCAGGCCGGCGTGGACACGACCACGTTCCCGCAGACGATCGACGAGCTGCGGACGACCGCCGAGAAGATCAAGGCCGCGAACGTCCCCGGACTCAAGACGCCCTTGGTGATCAAGGTCGACTCCTGGTTCGTGGAGAACTGGCTCACGGGTGCGGGCAAGCCGCTCGTCAACAACAACAACGGCCGCGACGGCCTGGCGGACAAGTCCGAATTGGACCAGCCCGACACCACCGAGATCTACGAGTGGTTCAAGGGCATGCTCGACGACGGGCTCGCCACGGCCATCCCCAGCTCCACCACCGGCGTGGACGAGTACCTGGCGCTCAACGCCAAGACCTCGGCCATGCTCATCCAGACCTCCACGGCGATCAGCACGGTGGCGGCGCTGCTCGAGGGGTCGGTGTCCACCGACCAGCTGGACGACGTCGGCATCGACGCCACGATCAACACCGGCCTCGACATCGACGTGGCGCTGCAGCCCGGTCTGGAGGAGGCCGGCCAGGGCCAGATCGGCGGCTCGGCCTGGTACATGGTCAAGACGGACGACCAGCTCGGCGTGCCGGCGGCCTGGGAGTTCATGAAGTACTTCTTGGAGACTCCCAACCAGGTCACGTGGACGCTGCAGGGCTCGTACCTGCCGGTGCTGAAGTCGGCGCAGGACGACCCCACGCTGCAGAAGGAGTTCACGACCACCACCAAGGGCAAGTGGCTGAACACCGCCTATCAGGGTCTGAAGAACCTGAACCCCGACTTCCCGGGTCCGGTCATCGGTCCGTTCAACGAGTTCCGCGCCATCACCCGGGCATCGCTCGACAGCGTGGCGTTCAACGGCGTCGGCGTGCCCGAGGCGATCGAGAAGGCGAACACCGACTTCCAGACGGCGCTCGACCGCTACAAGGCCGACGTAGGCGGCTGACGCCCTCAACGCTTTGTCCTGCTGGGAGCACCCGACCGGGTGCTCCCAGCGGGACAGAGCCGGGATCGGAGATCAGATCAGGCCGAGGCGACGACCGAGGTCGCTGCGGAAGCGGCGCTCGGGGTCGGCCGTGCGCTGGATCTCCTGCCACTCATCGAGGCGGGGATACATCTCGGGCAGCAGCTGCGGGTCCAGGCGGCTGTCCTTGGCCAGGTAGAGCCGGCCGCCGACGTCCGCGACCTCGCGGTCGAGCTCGTCGAACAGCTCCTCGAGCCCGGCGGCGACCGGGATGTCGATCGTCAGCGTCCAGCCCGAGATCGGGAAGCTCAGGTGGCCCTGGTTGCCCGGGCCCATCCGCTTGAGGACGGACAGGAACGACGGCA
>JAEZAI010000050.1 GCA_023427825.1 Actinomycetes bacterium | reverse complement strand
GACGAATACGGTGCGGCGCTGACATCGGTCCGGACGGGATCGACCGAGCACGGGGTGGCAGCGTGGCAGAGCAGGGGAACGAGCAGCGGCGGTTCGAGGGCAAGGTGGCGCTGATCACCGGCGCCGGCTCGGGCATCGGCAAGGCGGTCGCGTCGCACCTCATCCGAGAGGGCGCGCGCGTGTTCGGCGTGGACGTGAACGCCACCGCGCTGGACGAGGTCGCGTCCGAGCTGGGCGAGCGGTTCACGCCCCACGTGGCCGACCTGTCGGAGCCGCAGGCCTGCAAGGACGCCGTCGCCGCCTGCCTGGCGGCCGAGGCTGGGTTGGACGTGCTCGGCAACATCGCGGGCATCGCCGCGTCGAGCCACCTGGAGGACGTGACCGTCGAGCAGTACCGCCGGATGATGGCGGTGAACGCGGATGCCTGCTTCTTCCTGTGCCAGGCCGCCATCCCGGCGCTGCTGGAGCGCTCGGGCAACATCGTGAACCTGGCGTCCAACGCCGGTCTGATGGGTCAGGCGTACACGGTCGCCTACTGCATGTCCAAGGGTGCGGTCGTGCAGCTGACCCGGGCCCTGGCCATGGAGTACGTGCGCACCGACCTGCGCGTGAACGCCATCGCCCCCGCCGCGGTCAACACGCCGCTCC
Source organism: Actinomycetes bacterium (assembly GCA_023427825.1). Classification (GTDB taxonomy): domain Bacteria; phylum Actinomycetota; class Acidimicrobiia; order Acidimicrobiales; family Microtrichaceae; genus Dermatobacter. The sequence goes on along the minus strand of JAEZAI010000050.1, from coordinate 2,336 downwards.
TGCACAACTTCGAGATCGCCGACGGGGTCGACGTGGAGCTCATGAAGCCGTACATGGGCTTCCGTGGGATGACCGAGGCGGAGGAGCTCGCCAAGCTGTTCGCCTTCGTCGCATCGGGCGAGATCCCGTCCATGCACGGCGCGGTGATCAGCGTCGACAACGCGATCACCGCGGGCTGAGCAGGTCCTCCAGGTCGGCGGCCGGCCGGCCCAGCGCCTCGGCGACCGAGGCGTTCGGCACCTGCCCGTCCAACGTGTTCACGCCCGACGCGAGCGCCGGGTCCCGGCGAACGGCGTCCGCGACGCCGAACCGGCTGAGCTCCGCCAGGTAGGGGAGCGTGGCGTTGGTCAGCGCGTGGGTCGAGGTGTGCGGCACGGCGCCGGGCATGTTGCCGACCGCGTAGTGCACCACGTCGTGGCCCACGAACGTGGGCTCGGCGTGCGTGGTCTCGTGCGACGTCTCGATGCAGCCGCCCTGGTCGATGGCGATGTCGATGACCACCGAGCCGGGCTTCATGGACCGGACCATGTCCTCGCTCACCACGGTCGGGGCGCGCCCGCCGGGCACGAGCACCGCGCCGATGACGAGGTCGGCCTCGGCCACGCAGCGCTCCACCGCGCCGCGGTTGGACGTGATCGTGGTGATCCGGCCCATCTGGATCTGGTCGACGTAGCGGAGCCGGTCGATGTTCTTGTCCAGGAGGTCGACCTCGGCCTCCAGGCCGGCAGCCATCCACGCCGCGTTCCAGCCGACGTTGCCGGCTCCGAGCACGGCCACGCGGGCCGGCCGCACGCCGGGTGCGCCGCCGAGCAGCACCCCGCGGCCGCCGTTGTGGCGCTCCAGCAGGTGGGCGCCGATCTGCACGCTCATGCGGCCGGCGACCTCGCTCATGGGAGCGAGCAGGGGGAGCGCCCCGTCGGCGAGCTGCACGGTCTCGTAGGCGATGCCGGTCACGCCGGCATCGAGCAGCGCGTCGGCCACTCCGGGGTACGCCGCCAGGTGGAGGTAGGTGAACAGCACGAGTCCGGGCCGGAAGTGGGCGAACTCGGCCTCGAGGGGCTCCTTCACCTTGCAGACCAGGTCCGAGCGGGCCCACAGCTCCTCGTCGGACCCGACGATCGTGGCCCCGGCGCGCTCGTACTCGTCGTCGGTGATGCTCGAGTCCGCCCCGGCGCCGGACTGGACGAGCACCTGCGAGCCGCCGTGGAGGAGCTCCCGCACGCCGTCGGGGGTGATCGCGACCCGGTGCTCCTCGGGCTTGATCTCGGTCGGGACGCCGACGGTGGGCGGCTGCATGTCCGGAGTCTTGCCCATCGGTCGCCTCGGCGGCCGGTCATGTGACGACCTCGTGAGCTGGCGGTCCGCCGCTGCCGCAGCCGGTCGCGTGTCCGGGATGACGGCGCCCGACGCAGGTGTGGACGCGGGTGGCCCCGAACTACTGGCCGTCAGCAGGTGTGGTCGTCAGCGGGGTGTGAGCACGACGACCGGGATCTGGCGGTCGCCGGCCGAGACCTCGTACTCCGCGAAGCCCGGCATGAGCTCCTTCTGGCGCGACCAGAGGCGGTCGCGCTCCTCGCCCTCGGCCACCCGTGCGGTGACCGGCACGGTCTCGGTGCCCACCTCGACCTCGGTCTCGGGGTTCGCGACGAGGTTGAGGTACCAGTGCGGGTGGGTCGGCGCGCCGGCCTTGGAGCCGAAGACCACGTAGTCGTCACCGTCGGCCAGGTAGACGAGCGGCGTGACCCGCTCGGTGCCGGTCCTGGCGCCCCGGTGGTGCACCAGGATCATCGGCGCGCCCTCGAAGTTCCCACCGACCTTGCCGTCGTTGGCCCGGAACTCCTCGATGATCTGCTGGTTCCAGTCGTTGATCTCGCTCATGGCGCTGCCAACCTCACCCCTCCCGGTTCTGTTCCACCCTTTCGACGCTGTGGCGTCGAAAGGGTGGAACGAAACGCACGATCGCAACGGGCGGTACGCTCGCCGTCCCGGTGCGGGGCGCGCCGGCAGGGGACCGCGAGAAGGGGGGCCGATGTACATCGGCATGACGGCCGAGCAGCGGTCGCTGCGCGAGGAGCTCCGGCAGTACTACGAGCGGCTGATCTCGCCCGAGCTGGCCGACGAGCTCTCGCACAGCGAAGGGGTGGGTCCCGTCGCCCGCTCCGTGGCACTGCAGATGGGCGCCGACGGGTGGCTCGGCATCGGTTGGCCGGAGGAGTACGGCGGCCAGGGTCGCGGCTACGTCGACCAGTTCATCTTCTACGACGAGTCCATGCGCGTCGGGGCGCCCGTGCCCATGCTCACGCTCAACTCCGTGGCGCCCACGATCATGAAGTACG
>JAEZAI010000006.1 GCA_023427825.1 Actinomycetes bacterium | reverse complement strand
GGCACCTCGGTGCCCGGCCCGAGGCGCGTCCGGGATCGGACTCAGCGCGCCGCCTGTTCGATCCACTCCCGGCTGGCCCGGCGGACCGGGAGCGGGAGCGACCGCTCCAGTCGACGGTCCATGTCGGCGAGCGTCACCGACGCCAGCTCCTTGCGCCACGCCCGCTCGGCGCGGTCCATGGCGGCGGCGATCGAGCAGCGGGACCGCGGGCCGTCCTGAGGGACCGGCATGTTGCGGGTGATCTCGGTGCAGCGGAAGATCGGGTCGCCGCCCTCGATGGCGTCGACCACGTCGAGCAGGCTGATCCGCTCGGGCGGTCGGGCCAGGCGGTAGCCGCCGGTGCGCCCCGGGGTGGAGCTCACGAGACCGGCCCGGGCCATGGACTGCAGGGCCTTGGCCAGGTAGGCGGTCGGGACACCGCAGTACTCCGCCATCCGCGCCGCCGGCAGGGACGACCCCTCCGGCAGCCCCGTGAGCATGACGGCGGCGTGCAACCCCCACTCGACCTGATCACCCAACTTCATTTGCGGACATCCTAAATCCGGATATATTCGATCCACGTATCCTACACGAAGGTGGTTCCGATGCCCGAGACGCTGACCGAGGGGTCGACCCAGCCGGACCGGCGGTTCCAGATCCCGTTCGCCGCCGACCGAGCCGGCTACGACGCCATGCTGGCGCTGTCGGCCGCCGGCAAGGAGGGGCTCGAGCCGCTGCTGCTCGAGCTGGTGAAGACGCGGGCCAGCCAGCTGAACGGGTGCGGGTTCTGCCTGGACATGCACACCAAGGACGCCCGTGCGCTCGGCGAGACCGACGAGCGGCTCGATGGCCTGGCGGCGTGGCGGGAGCTGCCCTGGTACTCCGATCGCGAGCGAGCAGCGTTGGCGCTGACCGAGGCGGTGACGCGCCTGTCGGAGGGTCACCCTCCTGCGGCCGTGGTGGAGGCGGTCGGTCAGGTCTTCACCGAGCCGGAGGCCGTCCGCCTCCTCTACGCGATCGTGGCGATCAACGCATGGAACCGGCTGTCGATCATCGGCACCGGTGCCGCGCCCGGCAGCTACCGCAGTCCACACAGCTGAGATCCGGTCCACACCGCTGAGACGCGGTCGACACTGCTGCGACCCGGTCCACACCGCTGAGGTGGACCCGGCTCGGCGAGTCGCCGTCGCTGGGTCCGCTGTCAGGGGCCGTCGATAGCTTCCGCGGCATGTCGGCGCACCCCGTCCCAGCTCCCGCCGTCGGGCGTGGCGGCACTCCACCGCGAGGGTGTGGACAGCGGTGGATGACGGGCGGATTGTCCACAAGCTCTCGACAGGTGAATCCCCGGAAGTACCGGTGTCGTCCCCTAGATGCCCACAGGCGCTCGCGAAGAGGATGAACGCCGATGTCCGACCTGTCCCAGCGTCCTGACGAGCCGGTCGTCCGCGCCCGCATCCCACCGCACAGCATCGATGCCGAGCAGTCCCTGCTCGGGGCCATGCTGCTCTCCGAGCACGCCATCTCCGCGGTGGCCAACATCGTCACCGAGGACGACTTCTACAAGCCGGCGCACCGCCACGTCTTCGCCGCCATCCAGGCGCTGTACGGCGCGGGGCAGGGGGTGGACCCCGTCACGGTCGCGGAAGAGCTGGACACGGCCGGCGTGCTCGAGGCCGTCGGCGGTCCCGCCACCCTCGTGTCGCTGCAGGCCCGCACGCCGGCGATCACCAACGCCGAGCACTACGCCCGCATCGTCGAGGAGAAGGCGCTGCTGCGCCGCCTCATCTCCACGGCCAACGAGGTGGCCGAGCTCGGCTACCAGCCGCTCGACGACATCGAGAAGACGGTCGACACGGCCGAGAGCCTCATGTTCGCGGTCGCGCAACGCCGCAATGCCGACACCATGCAGGAGCTGTCGCCGCTCCTCGACCGCAGCCTCGAGCAGCTCGAGATGCTCTACGAGCGCGGCGACGCCATCACCGGCACGCCGTCGGGCTACACGGATCTGGACAACATGCTCGCCGGTCTGCAGCCGGGCGCGCTCGTGGTCGTCGGCGCCCGTCCCGCCATGGGCAAGTGCCTGGCATGGGACACCGAGCTGATCGACCCCGCCACCGGGCGTCTGCTCACCATGGAGCGCGCCCACCTGCAGGGCCGCACCGGTCACGGCGCGGACGTGCTGGCGCTGGGCGACGACCTGCGGCTCACCCGACGCCGCCCCTCGGACCACATCGACGACGGCGTGAAGCCCGTGGTCCGGGTCACGACCGCGCTCGGCCGGACCATCCGCTGCACGTGGACCCACCCCTTCCGCACCGTCGAGGGCTGGCGGCCGCTCGCCGAGCTCGCGGTGGGCGAGCGCATCGCGGTGCCGCGCCGGCTGCCCGTCTTCGGCGACCGCCGGGCCACGCGGGACCAGGTGCTGGCGCTGGCCGACGCGGCGATCGCCGCGCTCGATGACCCCGCCGCGACCGTGCCCGCCGAGGTCTACGAGCTCCCGCAGTCGTCCATGGCGCTGTTCCTGGAGCGGCTGGTGGACATCCGTGGCTGGGCATCGGTCGCGGACGCGACCACGGGCTCGCGCGGCGAGATCGGCCTGGCCACCGCGTCCCACCGCCTGGCGCGCGCCCTGCAGCACCTGCTCCTGCGCTTCGGCGTCGTGGCCATCGTCGAGCGCGCGGAGCGGCGACGGGCCGCGCTCCCCGGCGACGCTCCCGAGTGGCACGTGGTCGTGTGCCACCGTCCGTCGCTGCGGGCGTTCGTCGACCAGATCGCGACCGGCGCGACCAGCCCGGCCTTCCGCACGGCCACCGACGCCGTCCGGCGCGAGGCCTCGGTCCCCGTGCTGGTCGGCGTGGGCCCCCGGTCGGGCGCCGCGGCCGGCGAGGGCTCGTTCGCCGCCGAGCTCGAGGAGCAGGGCCTGGATCAGCTGGCCACGTCCGACGTCTGGTGGGACCGGATCGTCGCCATCGAACCCGACGGCGTGGACCAGGTGTACGACCTCACGGTGCCGGGCGAGCACAACTTCGTGGCCGCCGACCTGTTCGTCCACAACACCGCGTTCGCGCTGGGCATCGCCGCGCACGCAGCGGTCCGGGAGAACCTCCCGGTCCTCTTCTTCTCGCTCGAGATGGGCCACCTCGAGCTCACGCAGCGTCTCATCGCCGCCGAGGCCCGCGTGGACTCGGGCAAGCTCCGCACCGGCCGTCTGACCGACGCGGACTGGACCAAGATCACCAAGGCGATGGGCCGCCTGGGCGAGGGCACGCTCTGGATCGACGACAACCCGGCGCTCACGGTCATGGAGATCCGGGCCAAGGCCCGGCGGCTGCAGGACCGGCTGGGCACCAACCTGGGACTGATCGTCGTCGACTACCTGCAGCTCATGTCCGGGCGCAGCTCCGCGGAGAGCCGCCAGGTGGAGGTCGCGGAGATCTCCCGAGGGCTCAAGGTGCTGGCTCGTGAGCTCGGGTGCCCGGTCATGGCGCTGTC
>JAEZAI010000592.1 GCA_023427825.1 Actinomycetes bacterium | reverse complement strand
GGTCAGCGCCTGGCGCACCGGCGTGAGCGACGGCGCCGCACGGTCCTCGCAGGTCACCCTCAGGTCGACGCCCCCATCGTTGCCGACGCGCTCCCGGAGGACGCGCAGCAGGCGGGTCTTGCCCACGCCGGGTGCACCCGTGACGACCAGCGGCACCTGATCGGTGTGGCGGCCGACCGCGGCCCGCCAGTGCGACTCGAGCACCGAGATCTCTGCCGAGCGGCCGACCAGCGGGGTCAGCTGCTCCGACGGGAGATCGAGCCCGCTCGCGGCGCGCGCCGCATCCACCCGGAACACCTCCACGGGCCGGCTGATGCCCTTCAGCGAGTACTCGCCGAGGCGGGTCGCCGTGACGCGGTAGCCCACCAGCTCCGCCGTGTCGGAGCTCATGACCACGGTGCCGGGCGCGGCGACCGACTGGAGACGTGCGGCCAGGTTCGGCGTGGAGCCCCAGACCGCGCGGCGATCGCTGCGGCCGATCCCGAAGCCGTCCTGCACCGACACCAGGCCGGTGTGGATGCCGATGCGGCACTGCAGGTCGACGCCCCAACGCCGCTGCGTGCTCTTGCCGATCGCCCGCATGCGCTCGGCGATCTCGAGCGACGCGAGCACGGCTCGCAGCGGGTCGTCGTCGTGCGAGCGGGGGAAGCAGAAGAACGCCACGACGCCGTCGCCCTGGAACTGGTGGACGGTCCCCCCGAACCGGGCGATCGACTCCGCGCACACCTCCTGGTAGGCGAGGGTCATGTCGTGGATGACCTCGGGATCGAAGTGCTCCGCGAGGTCGGTCGAGCCGACGAGATCGCAGAACACCGCCGTGAGCTGACGCCGATCGCCGAGTCCGCCGAGCGGACGGGACGCGGCGATCGCCTCGCGCAGCCGTTCGGCGCGGGCGTTCCCGGGGTCGATCGCCAGCGCGTCGAGCGCCAGCGACTCCGCCGTCGCCGGGTCGCCGCTGGCCGCCGCATCGTCGGCCTCGGCCAGCAGCCTGGCCACGACGCCCTGGACCCGGTCCGCGTTCACTTCCGTTCGTACGCCTGTTCCGGCTCGATCGCGATCTCGAAGGGCACCTCGAAGGGGTCCTCCGGATCCGCGTCGTGGACGAGCAGCGCGCCCCGATAGGTGCCGGCCCGGTGGGCGCGGCTCACCGACACCTTGACCTTCCTCTTGTCGGGCGGGACCGGGTTGGGTCGGAGCTCGATCTCCGCCGGTCCGATGGTCGACACCTCACCGGTCTCGGGGTGCGGATCGGAGACGAGCCTCGTGCAGCCGACCGCGCGGTCGCCGGCGTCCTCGTCCTCGCCGATGTCGACCTTGACGGTCACGCGCCGGTGATGGCCGGTCGGCACCGGTCCGTCCTCGGCCCACCGCATGACCGACCGCGCCCCGAGCGTCCACGCTGCGCCGACATCGCGGGCCCACATGCCCCAGAGCTCGAAGGAGTCGGACACCAGGTCCGCCCGCTCGTACTCGCCGCCCTCCATCGCGGCCGCCGCACGGCCGCCGAGACCGAGGTAGTCGCGGGTGCGGCTCCGCACGAACTCCTCGCGCTGGCGGTCGAGGTCGTCCCGCAGCTCCACGTCGTCCACCCGGGGCCGGACCGGTCGTTCCCCTTCCCGCGGTCGGTGCGACATGAAGCGTGCGGTCAGGTCGAGCCCTTCGTTGAGCGAGCCCCGGTTCGCCTCCCAGACCTCGAGCGCGTCGTAGAAGAGCGCCTCGGTGGACACCACATCGCTCGATGACCTCCGCTGCTCGAGCCGGGTGCACTCCCTGGCCATGATCCCGAGCGCGTGGTCCCAGTAGTCGGCCGCGTCGTCGATCCACTGCGAGAGCCAGGGCTCGCAGTGGTCACCGCGGCCGGCCTTCGGCAGGCGCGCCGGATCGATGGGCCCGCGGATCGGCTTGATGACGGGGTCCTCCCCGGCCCGATCCGAGTCGCGGTGGACGCGCTCCTTCGCCGCTTCCGGGGACAGGCGGTGCGAGCAGTCGTCGATCGTGATGTCGAACTGGTGGTTCCACGCCACGCAGAACACCTCGGCGACGAAAGGAAGCTCGAACCAGCGGAGGACCCGGTCGTCCTCGAACGCGATCACCTTCTCGGACCGCATCCGGACGTAGCCCCCGCCGTCGTCGGTGACGATGGCGTAGCCCTGGTCCACGACGACCCGTCCGTCGCCGCCGAGGAGCAGCCGGTACTCCATGCCGATCTCGACCACCCGCCCCGACGCGTCCCGCGCCTCCCAGTGGTGGGCTCCCAGGCACGTGACGACCTTGGTGGTCGCCCAGAACCGCTGCGGGTCGAGACCGGTGAGGTTGACGGTCTCGACGTACCGGCAGTCGTAGCTCTCGTACGTCAGCCCCTTGTCCAACCTCGGCGGCTGCTGGACATAGGAGCCGTCGACGACGGACATCTTGGCGAACTGCTCGTTGCACAGCGGCCAGTTGATGGGTTGGATCGACGAGCCGACCTTCTCGACCTCGCCGCGGTAGCGGTCGTCACCGCGCACGACCAGGACGCTCCGGCCGTCGTGGGCGCGGAGCCCGGAGCGACAGCCGGGGTTCGAGAGCGTCTCCGCCTGCTCGAGACCGATGAGCGCCGCCAGCGCGTCGAGGAGCTCGCCGCCCAGTCCGGCCGGGTGCTCCTCGCCGGGATCCGGTTCGTCGGGGAGGTGCGGATCCCGCTCCGCCACCTGCTCGGCGATCTCGAGGAACCGGTCCACCGCCCCGTCGTCCAGGGCGTCGGGCCCGCCGGTGCGACGGTCGAGCAGCGACCGCACCAGGCTCCGTTCCAGCAGCAGCTGCTCGGGGAGGTCCCGTCGTCCCCGAGCCCGCACCAGGGCGAGGAGGCCGAACCAGGTCAGGCGGTAGGGCGTGTCGAGTGCGGCCAGGATCGCGACCGCGGACGGCACCGACAACGGCGGGTCTCCGCTTCGGTCGTCATCGGGGCCGAGGACCACGGACAACGCCGTCAACACCTGCGCGTTCATCGCGGCCCCTTCCCAGTGCCGGTCAGTACGGTCCACTCAGGACGTGCGGCCCAGGCTAATCCTCGTCCGAGCCCTGGGTCTCCGGATCTTCCCCCACGTCGTCGGCGAGTCCCGAGGCCGCGAGCCGCTCGAGCAGCTGGTCACGGATCGAGACGCCCGGCTCCCGTGCCTTCTCGCCGGCGATCCGCCATCCGAGACGGGACGAGTAGAGCAGCGGGGGCTCCTTGAGCCGGCCGGGACCGACCGCCACCACGCGGGCGAAGAAGAGGTGGTGGTCCGAGGGCGTCCCGTCGGCCCAGCCCTCCTTGACCTCGAACACCTCGCACTCCAGCCAGGCGATCGAGTCGACCACCACCGGCAGACCCGACGGGTTCAGCTCGATGAGCTCGCCGGCGAGGTGGTGGAACTTCCGACCGGGATAGGAGAAGTACTGGCCGGCGGCCACCTGGTCGCCGGCCAGGATCGACACGGCGAAGCGACCGCTCGCCCGGATCAACGGGTACGTGTCGTGCTTGGGCGAGACCGATGCCATCACGATCGGTTCGTCGAAGCTGACCTGGCACACCCAGTGCGAGGTGTAGGCGCGGACGAGGTCGCCGTGGGCGGCGCCGACGACCTGGACGCCCTTCATCATCTGGCCCAGCGACCGCTTGAGCTCCCGATCGATCATGCGGCGAGGCTATGGCCCGTTCCGGCCCCTCGGAGCCAGCGGCCTGCGCCGGTCAGTTCAGGTTCGCCCGCAGGCGCGCCGCGGCGGCCCGGTGCTCATCGACGCGTCCGGCGTCGTCGACCGCGAGGACGTCGTACAGGTCGGCGGCCTCGATGAAACGGCCCTCGGCGGCGAGCACGCCCGCGAGCTGGCGGCGCTCGGCCACGCCGGCACCGGGCAGGGCGGCCTGCAGCCGCAGCACGTCGGCCAGCCGGTGGCGGTCGCCACGGCGCAGCCGCGCGGCGCGCAGGTTGTTGAGGACGCGGACCACGATGTCGGCGGGGTCGCTCGGCGCCAGGTACTCGTCGGTGAAGGGCGTCGAACCGCCGTGCATCCGGGCGAACAGGCTGCGGCAGCCGTCGGCGTCGAGCACGCGGCCGCCGTCGAACGCGTCCAGGAACAGGTCGGGGTCCGCCGCGTCGCGGATCAGGAAGTGGCCGGGCATGCCCACACCGACCAGGTGAACCCCTCGGCGCCGACCGAGCTCCATCGCCAGGACGGACAAGGTGATCGGGATGCCGGTCCGGCGGTCGAGCACGCGGTCGAGCAGGCTGTTGTCGGGGTCGTAGTAGTCGTCCCGGTTCCCGGTGAAGCCCAGGCCGCGGAACACCGCGGCGCACAGCCCGGCGGCGTCGGACCCGGGCAGGTCCGCGGCGAGCTCGTCCAGGCGGGCGAGCAGGGCGTCCGCGTCGACGGAGGGGCGGCCGACGGATGCGACCAGGGCGAGCGCCCGGTCGAGCGGGCGGCCCCCGTCGGCCATGAGCGCTCCGAACTCGGCGACGGCGTCCACGCGGCCACCGTACCGGTGGTCCCGGAGGCCAGGGAGAGCGCCGGGGGTCGTCGGGACCACCGGATGCGGCACGGGTACGGTGCCGCTCATGAGCGACGACAGGTTCTTCCCGGGGGTCCACGCCGCGAGCCGGCCCGACGCGATCGCCTACCGGCTGGTGGGCGCCGACGGTTCACCCGGCGCCGAGGTCACCTACGGCGAGCTCCACGAGCGCGCCAACCGGATCGCCCACCTCTTCCGCAGCCTGGGCCTCGCGCCGGGCGACCACGTGGCGTTCTGCATGGAGAACCACCCGTGGTTCCTGTCGATCGCCTGGGGCGCCCACTACGCCGGGCTGTACTACACCGCCATCTCGTCCCGGCTGACCGCCGAGGAGATCGCCTACATCGTCGACGACTGCGGGGCGAAGGTCTTCATCACCTCCGCGTACAAGTCCGACGTGGCGGGCGAGGTGGCCGACGCCACGCCGCTCGTGCAGCACCGGTTCATGCTCGACGGCACGGTGCCGGGCTACGAGCCGTTCCTGGACGCCGTGGCGTCGCAGTCCGCCGACGACCTGCCCGACGCGGTCGAGGGCATGGACATGCTGTACTCCTCCGGCACGACCGGCCGTCCGAAGGGCGTGAAGGTCCCGCTGCGCGACGTTCCGCTCGGCACGCCCGACGCGCTGTTCATGCTGGTGGCCGGCCTGTTCGGCGCCAACACGGAGACGGTGTACCTGTCCCCGGCGCCGCTGTACCACGCCGCGCCGCTGCGCTTCTGCATGCAGGTCCAGCGCGCCGGCGGCACCGTCGTGGTCATGGAGCACTTCGACGCCGAGCAGGCGCTCGCGGCGATCGAGCGCTACGAGGTCACGTTCGGGCAGTTCGTCCCGACCATGTTCGTGCGCATGCTGAAGCTCCCCCAGGAGGTGCGGGACCGCTACGACGTGTCCTCCGTCCAGGTGGCGGTGCACGCCGCGGCACCGTGCCCGGTGACGGTGAAGCGCCAGATGATCGATTGGTGGGGCCCGGTCCTGCACGAGTACTACGCGGGCACGGAGGGCAACGGCTTCGTCTACACGGGCTCCGAGGACTGGCTGGCCCACCCGGGCACGGTCGGCAAGCCGATCGTCGGCACCCTGCACATCGTGGGCGACGACGGCGAGGAGCTGCCGGTCGGCGAGTCCGGCACGGTGTACTTCGAGTCGGAGGCCAACTTCAGCTACCACAACGACCCCGACAAGACGGCGGAGTCGTACCTGCGCGACGGATGGTCGACGCTCGGCGACGTGGGCTACGTGGACAGCGACGGCTTCCTCTACCTGACCGACCGCAAGGCGTACATGATCATCACGGGCGGCGTGAACGTGTACCCGCAGGAGGCGGAGAACGTTCTCACGATGCACCCGAAGGTGCTCGACGTCGCGGTCTTCGGCGTGCCGAACGACGACTTCGGCGAGGAGGTCAAGGCGGTCGTCCAACCGGAGCAGATGCCCGGTGACGACGACGAGGCCGACGCGCTGTCGGCCGAGCTGATCGCGTTCTGCCGCGAACACCTCTCCGACGTGAAGTGCCCGCGCTCGGTGGACTTCCGCGAGGAGCTCCCGCGGCATCCGACCGGCAAGCTCTACAAGCGCCTGCTCAAGGACGAGTACTGGGCCGACGCGGGCCGCACGATCTGACGCCGGTGGGGGGACCTCCCGGCCGGCGGGTCGACGTGGGGAGGTCGGCGGGACCTCCCCGGTAGCCTCCGAGGATGCCCAGGTTCGCGTTCCTCGACGCGCCGATGCCCTTGGCGATCGCCCATCGCGGCGGCGACGAGGTCGCGCCCGAGAACACGGTCCGGGCGTTCTCCGCCGCGGTCGACGTGGGCTTCCGCTACCTGGAGACCGACGTGCACGTCAGCGCCGACGGGGAGCTGTTCGCGTTCCACGACCACGTGCTCGACCGGGTCACCGACCGCACGGGACCGGTGGCCCGCCGCACCGCGGCCGAGCTGCGTGAGGTCCGGATCGCAGGGACCGATCCCATACCGACGCTCGACGAGCTGCTCGAGACGTTCCCGCAGGTGCGTTGGAACATCGACCCCAAGTCCGACGGCGCCCTCGTGGCCCTGGCGCGCACGCTGCGCCGCCACGACGCGATCGACCGGGTGAACATCGGTGCGTTCTCCGACGAGCGCCTGGGTCGGATGCGCGAGCTGCTCGGGCCCCGGCTCAGCACCGCCGGCGGTCCGCGCGAGGTGACGCGCCTGCTGGCCGCGTCGCGGGTGCCCGCCGCCCGGGCACGCAACCGTCGTCGGCCGCCGTTCGGTTGCGTGCAGGTGCCGGTGACCTACCGGAACGTCACGGTCGTGACCAGCGCCTTCGTGGATGCGGCGCAGTCCCGCGACGTCCAGGTTCACGTGTGGACGATCGACGATCCCGCCGAGATGCACCGGCTGCTCGATCTGGGCGTGGACGGCATCCTCACCGACAGGCCGAGTGTGCTGCGTCGCGTGCTGGAGGACCGCGGGGCATGGCACTGATCGGCGTCGCGCTGCGCCTCGGCGCGACGCTCCTGGTCCCCGCCGCGCAGCCGCCCCCGCCGGCGCCGGGCACGCCGGGGCTGAGCCCGGAAGTCGCCGCGCTGCCGGCCAGCTCGCGCACCCTCGACGCGGAGGAGTCCCGGCGCGACGCAGCCGTCGCCACCCGTGACCGCGACGTCGCCGACCTGGCCGAGACCGAGACATCGCTGGGCTCCGCCCAGGAGCAGGCGCGTGCCACCGCGGGACTGCTGCAGCGCCGGCGGGCCGAGCTCACCAAGGTGCTCGACGCGCTCGAGGCGCGCCGTGCCGCGGTGCGCGCGATCGCTGCTGAGTGGTTCGTGTCCGGAACGGCCGATGACCGTTCGCTCGACCCGACGCTCGGGGCGGCCGAGCTCCAGGAGCTCCGGCGCGAGGCCGTGCTCGGCGATGCCGCCGCCGGTGCCGCCGGCGATGCGGTGGCGTTCCTGTCGGCGCGGGCCTCGTCGCTCGAGCAGGAGGTGGACCGACTGGAACGGGGTGGGGAGCGCATCGGCGGCCGCGTCGACGAGCTCACGTCGCGAGCGGCCCGCCTGCGGAACGCGGTCGCCGAGGACGAGCGCACCGTCGCTGCGGCCGAGGAGGCGGTGACGACCGCTCGCCTGAACGCGACGGTCGACGGCACCGACCTCTCCACGGTCGCGCTCGACGCCTACTGGCGGGCGCAGCGCACGCTCCAGGTGCTGGACCCGGGGTGCCGGATCAGCTGGTGGGCGCTGGCCGGGATCGGTCGCACCGAGAGCCGCCACGGCACCTACCTGGGGAGCGAGGTCGCGGCCGACGGCGAGGTGACGCCGCCGATCCTCGGCCCGCCACTCGACGGCTCGACCGGGTGCAGGGGGGGGAACGACAGCGACCGGGGCGAGCTCGACGGCGACACCACCACGGACCGGGCCGTCGGACCCATGCAGTTCCTGCCGAGCACGTGGCGAGCCGTCGGCCGGGACGGCAACGGCGACGGACGGTCGGATCCCGACAACGTGTACGACGCGGCCGTCGGAGCCGGCGTGTACCTGTGCCGCAGCGGCGACCTGTCGGGCGAGGCCGGCCTGCGCGCCGCCTACCTCACCTACAACCGCAGCCAGACCTACGTGGAGACCGTCCTCGGCTTCGCGCACGCATACCGCGACGCCCTGCCGTTGGCCGGCGTGGCTCCCTGATGCCGCTCGCCGAACGGTGCGCCGGCAACGTCCGCCGAGCGTGCGGACAGCCCGTGAGAGGGCCGGCACGGAGCGCTCGGACGGCTCGTTCGAGGGGCGTCGAGCCGCGTTGACAGTGTCGCGAGCAGCACTAAAGTGCGCCCACCTGACCTGTGAAGCCCGTCACGGCGGGGCCGGATTCCGACGGACCAGGTCACTCACACCCAGGGGGTACCAACGGTGGTTCGACGACGCTCCATGAGCACGCGCTGGTCGTGGCTCGTAGCCGGCGTGCTCGCGCTGGCGATGATCGCCGCAGCGTGCGGTGGTGGCAACGACGACGACAAGGGCAGCGGCGGCGGCTCCGGCGACGGGGACAGCGCTGCAGGTACGCCGGTCAACGGCGGCTCGGTGACCTACGGCCTGGAGGCCGAGAACGGCGGCGGTTGGTGCCTCCCCGAGGGCCAGTTGGCCATCGCCGGCATCCAGGTCGCCCGGACGATCTACGACACGCTGACCGCCCCCGACGAGAACGGCGAGTACCAGCCGTTCCTGGCCTCGTCGGTCGAGCCGAACGCCGACTTCACCCAGTGGACGATCAAGCTCCGCGAGGGCGTGAAGTTCCATGACGGCACGGCGCTGGACGCCACGGTCGTCAAGAACAACCTCGACGCGTACCGCGGCGCCTACCCCGCCCGGAAGCCGCTGCTGTTCATCTTCGTGCTGGACAACATCACGAGCGTCGACGTCGTCGACGACCTGACGCTGACGGTCAGCACCAAGACGCCGTGGCCGGCCTTCGCCGCCTACCTGCACAGCTCGGGCCGTCTCGGGATCATGGCGCAGGCGCAGCTGGACGATCCGGCGACCTGCGACCGCAACCTGATCGGCACCGGCCCGTTCAAGCTCAAGGAGTGGAAGGTCAACGACCACCTGACGGCGACCAAGAACCCCGACTATTGGCAGAAGGACGCCGACGGCAACGCCCTGCCGTACCTCGACGAGATCACCTACCGGCCGATCCCCGACGGTGACGCCCGTGTGAACGCGCTGCTCGCCGGCGAGCTCAACGCCATGCACACCTCCACGCCGGAGAACATCGACCGGCTCCGCACGGAGAAGGACAACGGCAAGGTCGGGCTCGTCGAGTCGGACAAGTTCGCCGAGGTCGCATACGTCATGTTCAACGCGTCCAAGCCGCCGTTCGACAACATCAACGCCCGGCTCGCCGCTGCGTACGCCGTGGACCGCGACGCCTTCAACCAGGTCCGCAACCTCGGCCTGACCAAGGTGGCCTCCGGGCCGTTCGCCGAAGGCTCCGTGGGCTACCTCGAGGACGCCGGGTTCCCCAAGTACGACCTGAACAAGGCCAAGGACTACGCGGCCAAGTACGAACAGGAGACCGGGAACCCCCTCGAGATCACCGTCCTGACGACACCCGACCCGTCGACCGTGAAGTCGGCGCAGTTCATCCAGGAGCAGGTCGAGAAGGCCGGCTTCAAGGTGAGCCTCAAGTCGGTCGAGCAGGCCGCCCTGATCAACACCGCCCTCGGTTCCGACTGGAACGCCATGGCGTGGCGGAACCACCCGGGCGGCGCCCCGGACCTCCAGTACGTCTGGTGGAAGGGTGGCTCGCCGGTGAACTTCGGCAAGTTCAAGGACCCCGACATGGACGCCCTGCTGGACGCCGGTCGTCTGGAGTCGGACTCGGCCAAGGCTGCGACGATCTACCAGGACGTCAACAAGCGCTTCGGTTCGCAGGTCTGGAACGCCTGGCTGAACTGGACGATCTGGGACGTCGCCTCGGCGCCCGACGTCCACGGCGTGTTCGGTCCGAACCTGCCCGACGGCGGCAAGCCGTTCCCGGGCCTGGCCACCGGCCATCCCGTCAGCGGGATGTGGATCTCCAAGGGCTGAGGTGACATCGGTGGTGAGGTGACCCGGGTACGCTCGGGCGCCTCACCACCGGCCTCAGGTTCGACTCCCGCCTCCACTCCTCCCCCCGCCCCTCCCAGCGACAGGACGAACTGCATCAGTGGGCATCGCCAAGAAGCTCGTACAGCTGGTCATCACGGTCATCCTGGTCACGCTGTTCGCGTCGTTCCTCCTGGAGCTGCTGCCCGGCGACCCCGTCGAGGTGCTCGTCCCGTTCGGCAGCGACGAGCAACGCCAGCTCGTCCGTGAGGAGACCGGCCTCGACCAGCCGTTCATCGTCCGCTACGGCGAGTGGCTGGGCGGTTTCGTGACCGGGGACCTCGGCAACTACTACACCGTGAGCTCGAGCCGTCCGGTCTCGGAACGGGTCGTCGACTCCCTCCCGCCGACCATCCTGCTGATGGTCTACGCACAGGTGCTCGCCCTGCTCATCGCCATCCCGGTCGGCGTGGTCGCGGCCTACAAGCAGGGCACCTGGTTCGACCGATTGTCGAACACCTCCGCCTTCGCGATGTTGGCCATCCCCACGTTCGCGCTCGGCTTCGTGCTGCAGTACTACATCGGCGTGAAGCTCGGCTGGGCCGACACCGGTGGCTACACCGCCATCGAGGAGTCGTTCCCCGACCACGTCCGCTCGATGATCCTGCCGACGATCACGCTCGCGGTCGGTCAGGTCGCGGTCTACATGCGCCTGCTGCGCAGCGACATGATCGCCACCCTCCAGCAGGACTTCATCACGATGGCGAAGGCCAAGGGCATCCGCACCCGCCGGATCCTGTTCCGTCACGCGCTGCGCCCGTCGTCGCTGACCCTGCTCACGGTCGCCGGTCTCAACATCGGCACGCTGATCGGCGGCGCGCTGATCATCGAGGTGGTCTTCAACATCCCCGGTCTCGGCTACCTCATGGGCGAGGCGATCGCGACCCGCCAGATCGTGGCGTTCCAGTCGATCGTGGCGATCATCGCCATCTTCTACGTGGTCGTGAACTTCCTCGTCGACATCCTCTACACCGTCCTCGATCCACGGATCCGACATGCCGGCAACTGATCCCGTCCCCACCCGTGACCCGTCGATCATGAACCTCGATCCGTCGATCGAGGTGTACGGGCTCGCGGTCGAGTCCGACCAGCTCGAGCCGCTCCCCGAGGAGGGTCGGAAGCGCCGCAAGGGCATGGGGTTCGCCGCATGGCTGGCGCTCATCTGGCTCGTGGGGCTCCTGCTGCTGGCGATCTTCGCCCCGCTGCTGCCGTTCATCCCCGACCCCAACGAGTCGTTCGCCGAGATCGCCCGACAGGGTCCGGTCGGCGGCCACATCCTGGGCGGCGACGCGAACGGCCGCGACCTTCTCGCCCGCATCATCTACGGCACCCGTGCGTCCTTCGCGATCGGCTTCGGCGCCGTGGCGTTCGGACTGGTCATCGGTGGTCTGCTCGGTCTGGCCACCGGGTTCTTCCGCGGCAAGGTCGACGCCATCATCACGCCGATCATGACGATCCTCTTGGCCATCCCGCAGTTCGTCCTGGCCCTGTCGCTGGTGACCGTGCTGTCGTCGGGCGACCAGGTGAGCAGCGTGCAGCGCATCGGCGTGGTCGTGCTCGGCCTGGGCATCGTGTCGATCCCGATCCTCGGGCGCATCACCCGGGCCAACACGATGAGCTGGTCCGAGCGTGAGTTCGTCCTGGCGGCCCGGGCCATGGGCGCCAAGAACTGGCGCATCATGCTGCGCGACATCCTCCCCAACGTCTTCCCGGCGATGTTGTCGATCTCGCTGCTCGGCGTGGGCATCGCGATCGTCGCCGAGGGCGGCCTGAGCCTCTTCGGCGTCGGCGTCCAGCCCCCCACGCCGTCGTGGGGGAACATCATCTCGGAGAACAAGGACCAGTTGAACCGGGCGCCGCACATCGTGATGTTCACGATCGTCGTCCTGTTCCTCACCGTGCTGGCCCTCAACTACCTGGCGGACGTGGTGAGCAAGCGCTTCGAGGTGCGGGAGAGCGTGCTGTGAGCAGCCCTGACGTGATTGCCGGGCCGGCCGCCACGGGCGTGCCGGGCTCCGGCCCACTGCTCGACGTCCGGGACGTCGCCACCCACTTCCGGTCCCCGCGCGGACTGGTCCGCGCCGTCGACGGCGTGTCGTTCACGCTCGACCGCGGCAAGTGCCTGGGCATCGTCGGCGAGTCGGGTTCGGGCAAGTCGGTGCTGTCGCGGTCGATCATGGGCCTGCTGCCGTCGACCGCCGAGCGGGCGGGCCAGGTCACGTTCGAGGGCAAGGACATCTCGGCGCTCGACTCCGAGGGCTACCGGGAGCTCTGGGGCACCGAGATGGCGATGGTGTTCCAGGACCCGATGACGGCGCTGAACCCCGTCATGAAGGTCGGCAACCAGATCACCGAGTCGCTCCGGTACCACCTGGACATGGACAAGGGCGAGGCGAGGGAGACCGCGGTCGCCCTCCTCAGGGCGGTGCGGATCCCCGAGGCCGAGCAGCGGTTCTCGGCCTACCCGCACGAGATGTCGGGCGGCATGCGTCAGCGTGTGGTGATCGCCATCGCGCTGGCCTGCGGCCCCAAGCTGCTGTTCGCTGACGAGCCGACGACCGCGCTCGACGTGACGGTGCAGGCGCAGATCCTGGACCTGCTCGCGGAGCAGCAGCGCGAGCGCTACATGGCGATGATCCTGGTCACCCACGACCTGGGTGTCGTCGCCTCCCGCGCCCAGGAGATCGCCGTGATGTACGCGGGCCGGATCGTCGAGAAGGCCCCCACGCACGCACTGTTCGCCGACATGCAGATGCCGTACACCGAGGCGCTGCTCGCTGCCATCCCCAAGCTGGGCGACCCGTCGCACACGCGCCTGGCGGCCATCGGTGGACGGCCGCCGGACCTGGTGAACCCGCCCAAGGGCTGCCCCTTCAGCCCGCGGTGCCCGTACGCCCGCGAGCGGTGCCACGAGGAGACGCCCACGCTGCAGGAGAACCCGAACACACCGGGTCATGTGTTCGCGTGCTTCTACCCGGTGTCGTCGCCCGAGACGCTCGAGATCAAGGACCGGCTGGCCGCGCAGCGACTGATGGCCGCCGCTCCCCCGCCCACGCCGCCCGCCGGCGCCGGGGTCCCGACCGCACCGGCCGGGGGCACGGTGCCGCCC
>JAEZAI010000157.1 GCA_023427825.1 Actinomycetes bacterium | reverse complement strand
ACTCCATCCGGAACCTGAACGCCACCAAGTCCGTGATCTCGCTCCTGGACGCCACGGTGAGCGTGGTGATCTTCGGGCTGTTCGGTCCGGTCGACTGGACCGCGGTGCTGATCGCAGCCCCCACCTGTCTGGTCGGCGGCTACATCGGCGGCTCGATCGCCCGGCGCATGAACGAGACGCTGCTGCGGGCGCTGGTGGTCACGCTCGGCGCCGTGGTCACGATCGCCCTGTTCCTCCGGCTCTGACGCGGCCTCGGCGGTCCGGCTCGGCGCAGACCTGGACGCGCCGCCCCAGGGTCGAGGCCGACCTCAGGACCCGAGGTCGGCGGCGAGGTCGAGCAGGGCCAGGTCGCGGCCAGGAGCGGCGATCAGCGCGATGCCGAGCGGGAACCCCTCCGGCGCGACGGTCGCCCCCGGGACCACCACCACGGGTGCCCCGGCCAGGCCCGCGACCGACGTCAGCCGCAGCGTGTCGGCCCGCACCCGTTCGGACTCCTCGTCGTGGCGCGACGGCTCGGGTGCGACGCCTGCCGCAGGCGGACCGAGGAGCACCGTGCCGTCGGCGGTGGCGGCCAGGACCGCGGTCCGCACGCGTTCGCGCACGGGCTGCGCGGCGGCCACGTCGGCCGCCGGCACCTTGGGCGCCGCGTCGAAGCGGTACCGGGTCGCCGGGCCCAGGTCGGGGTCGGCCGCGGTGATCCACGCTCCGTGCTCGGCCCACGCCTCGGCGCCCTGGAGCGTGCGGAACGTGGCCAGGCACTCGTCCATGTCGACGCCGAGCTCGACCCGTTCCGGCACCGACCCGAACCGGGCGGCCACGCCCGCCAGCAGCGCGTCGGCGACCTCCGGGTCGAGCACGTCCACGAGCTCGGCCGCCAGGGCCAGCCTGGTCGTCGCCCCGCTCGCAGCCGCGACGGCGACGACGTTCCTCGCGGCGAGCGCGGCATCGCCGGTGGACAGGGCCACCTCGGCCGCGGTCCGCAACACGGCGGCGGAGCGGGCCAGCAGGCCGATCGTGTCGAAGCTCGGCGCGAGCGGCGTGACGCCCGCGGCGCTCACCGCCCCGTGCGTGGGCCGCCAACCCAGGATCCCGCAGTAGCTCGCCGGGACCCGGATGGAACCCCCGGTGTCGGTTCCGAGCGCCAGGTCCACCAGGCCGGCCGCCACCGCGGCCGCGGAGCCCGACGACGACCCGCCCGGCGTGCGACCCGGGGCCGCCACGTTGCGCGGCATCGGGAAGTGCACGTTGTCGCCGCCCAGCGAGTAGGCCAGCTCGTCGGTGACGGTCGTGCCCACGACCGTGGCGCCGGCTCCCACCAGCGCCCGCACGACCGGTGCCGACTCGGCAGCGGGCGACCGCGAGGCGGCGAGGTCGGGGTTGCCGGCGCCCGTCACCCGCCCCGCGACGTCGATCACCTCCTTGACCGCGAGCGTGCGTCTGGCGAGCGGTCCGGTGACGGCCCCGGCGGCCAACAGCTCGGGCGCTCCCACGAACGCGCCGACCGTGTCCTCGGGCAGCGTGACGCCGTCCGGCGGGGTCACCTCGCCGGACGCGGTGCGGTCGGTCGACGGCGGTTCCACCGGACGATCCTGCCGCGTCACGCCAGGTCGGCGTTGCGGATCATGCAGTGCACGCCGACGACCAGGTTCACCGCCTGCGACACCTCGAAGTCCGCGGCCGCCGAGAGGTAGGCGAGGGCGGTGGCCTCGTCCAGACCGGTCACCTCGACCACGTAGGACACGGCGCGGCGCACGCACTCCCGCATGGCGTCGTCCAGGGTGGTGCCGAGCCCGATGAGGATCGTGTGGGTGTCGGTCCGGCCCCAGGGCGCGTCGAGGAGGGCGGCCAGGCGACGCGGCTCCTCGCCCCGGAGCACGCGCACGCGCAACGTGGCCCGCAGCGGCGCCTCGAACGCCGTGAGCGCCACCTCGCCGTTGCCCTGGGCGTAGTGGGGGTCGCCGACGTACAGGCCGGCGCCCTCGGTGCGCACCGGCAGGAGCAGCCTGGAGCCCACGCCCAGGTGGCGGACGTCGATGTTGCCGCCGTGCGGGCCGGGGGGCGTGGACGAGAGCGGGAGCGACTCGCCCGGCGGCGCGTCGCCGGGCGTCACGCCGACCAGACCCAGGAACGGGGCGATGTCGAAGCCCACGGTCCGGCCGCCGGTGCCGGTCACGCTGCCGCGGCCGTCCTCGCCCACCCGGGCCAGCACCGAGACGACCGGCGGCACGGCGCCGTCGTCGCCGGCGAGCGGCATCTCTCCGGAAAGCACGCCGCGACCGTGGCGGTTGCTGATGATCCCGTAGTCGACCCGGCACCGGAGCTCGAGCGGCTCGACGACCAGCACGTCGCCGGGCCGGGCGCCCTCCACCCTCACCGGGCCGAGCACCGCGTGCGGACCGTCGTGGGGCAGCTCCCGCGCCAGCGCCGTGCCCTTCAGCTCCCGCACGTCGTCGAGGACGCGGTCCCCGGGGATGCCTCGATCGCCGAAGAACGTCTCCGCGTCGGCGCCCTGGTCCCCCAGCAGGCCCTCGTGGCTCACCGTGTCGAACGTGATCGTGGCGCCGTCGACGAGCGACGCGACGGGCTCGCTGTCGGGCGTGGGGAGCACGCCCCAACGCAACGTCTCGGGCGTGGCCGTCACGTAGCGATCGCCGTCGATCGGGCCGGTCCGGGTGTGCAGCACGCCGTCGGCGGGCGGGAGGTGAGGGGCAACCATGTCGGCGCCCATCATCCGGATCGACCCCTCCACGATCAAGCCCGTCGCGAACTGTTCACACGATCGACTTCAACAAACTGTTGCGACGTCTCCGACCCGGAGGTATCCACTGATCCATGGAATCGCTGGACGTCCTCGTGGTCGGCGCGGGCATGGGCGGGTTGAGCACGGCCATCGCCCTGAGCCGGGACGGACACCGTGTGCGCGTGATCGACCGGGTCCCCCGGATGCGCCCCGTCGGCGCCGGGATCTCCCTGTGGTCCAACGGCGTGAAGGTGCTCAACATGCTCGGTCTGGGCGAGCAGGTGGCCGCGATCGGCGGGACCATGGACCACGTGACCTACCGGGACCCGTCCGGCGAGGCGTACTGCGACTTCAGCCTCGAGCCGCTGATCACCCGGGTCGGCCAGCGCCCGTACCCCGTCCGCAGGTCGGACCTGCAGGACCTGCTCTCGGCCGCCGCCGGCCCGGACCGCATCACGCTGGGCACCGAGTGCGTGGCGCTCGACCAGGACGCCGACCGGGTCACGGCCACGGTCCGGACGGAGGACGGCGCCACCTCCGAGCTCACCGCCGAGGTCGTCGTGGTCGCCGACGGCGCCCGCTCCGCGCTCCGCGAGCACGTGCTCGGCCACGACGTCGAGCGGTACTACGTCGGCTACCACAACTGGAACGGCATCGTCCCCAAGGGCATGGGCCGGGACGACGCCTGGACCGTCTACCTGGGCGAGGGCAAGCGCGTGTCGTCCATGCCGGTCCGAGACGGCCACTACTTCTTCTTCGACGTGCCACTTCCCGATCCGGACAGCGTCCCGGGCTGGGACGGCGAGCCCGATGCCCGGGAGTTCCTGGAGTCCCAGTTCGGCCACTGGGACGGTCCGGTGCTCGACGTGATCGCGGAGCTCGACCCCCAGGCCACCAACCACGTCGTGATCCGCTCCAACGACCCGGTGATGGACTTCGCCCGCGGTCGGGTGGCGCTGCTCGGCGACGCCGTCCACGCCACCCCGCCCGACCTGGGCCAGGGCGGCTGCCAGGCCATGGAGGACGCGCTGGTGCTCGCCGGCTACCTCCGGTCCACGAACCTGTCGGTGGCCGACGCCCTCCGCCGGTACTCCGACGAGCGGGTGCCGCGCACCGCCGAGGTCATGGAGCGCGCGACCAAGCGGGCCCGGATGACCCACGGCGAGGACCCCGAGGTCACCGAGGCCTGGTACCGGGAGATCCGCGGCGCCGACGGCTCCGACATCATCAACGGCATCTGCCGCACGATCGAGACGGGACCGTGCCGATGACCGGGTCGACGACCGGACCGGCGAAGCTCACGACCCACGTGCTCGACACGACCAACGGCCGTCCCGCCGCCGGCGTGGCGATCGAGGTGGTCCGGGTCGGCGACGACGGGACCCGGACGGTGGTGGCCCGGGTCCAGACGAACGCCGACGGCCGCACCGACGAGCCGCTCGCGCAGGGCGACGACCTGGTGCCCGGTCGCTACGAGCTGACGTTCGGGATCGGCGAGCACTTCGCCACCACCGGCGACGTGCCGGCCGGCGCCACGCCGTACCTGGACCTCGTGCCGGTCCACGTCCACCTCGGGCACGACACCGGCTCGGTCCACGTGGCGCTCCTCGTCACCCCGTGGTCGTACACGACCTACCGCGGCTCATGAGCACCTGGTCCGTCACCGAGGTGTCGTTCCTGGACCGAGGGGCGTTCCTGCTCGCGTTCGGCGAGGTGTACGAGGACTCGCCGCACCTCGCCGACGCGGCGTTCGAGTCGGCGCCGTTCGCCGACCTGGACGACCTGGTCCGCAGCTTCCACGACGCCGCCGAGGCGCTCGACGACGACGCACGCATGGCGCTCCTGCGGGCGCATCCCCAGCTCGGTGCGCGCCGGCCCATGGCCGACGCGTCGGTCGCGGAGCAGCGCTCGGCCGGACTCGACCGGATGGAGGACGACGTGGCGCGGCGCCTGGCGGCCGGCAACGCCGACTACGCGTGGCGTCACGGGTTCCCGTTCATCATCGCCGTGCGGGGCCGGTCCCAGGAGGAGATCCTGGCCGAGCTGGAGCGCCGGCTCCCCCGTCCCACCGAGGAGGAGGCCGCCGAGGCGTTCGCCCAGGTCCAGGCGATCGCCGAGCTCCGCATCCGTCAGCTGGTGTCGCCATGAGCCGGCCGACCGACCACATCGTGCTCGACGGCGACCGGCTGCTCGACCGGATCGACCAGCTGTCCAGGATCGGCGCGGACGCCCGGGGCGGCATCACCCGCGAGGCGTGGGGCGACGCGGACCTCGAGGCGCGCGATCTCGTCGCCCGGTGGATGGCGGCCGCCGACCTGCACCCCCGGGTGGACGCGGCGGCCAACCTGATCGGCCGCAGCCCCGGCCGTGGCGACCGGTGGCTCGCCACCGGCAGCCACCTGGACACCGTGGTGCAGGCCGGACCGCTCGACGGGACCTACGGCGTGCTCGCCGCGCTCGAGGTGGCGTCGAGCCTCCACGACGCCGGCTACCACATGGACCACGGGCTGCTCGTGGCGGCGTTCGCGAACGAGGAGGGCGCCCGGGGCACGAGCGGCATGACCGGCAGCTACGCCTGCGTCGGCCACTCCGAGGAGGCACCGCCCGACGAGGTCGACGACGAGGGGGTGACCGTCGGCGAGCGGATCGCCGCCGCGGGCGGCGATCCCGACCGGCTTCGCGAGGCGCGCTGGGACGCGGACGAGATCGACGCCTTCGTGGAGCTGCACATCGAGCAGGGACCGGTCCTGCACACCAACGGCACCTCGATCGGCGTGGTGAGCGCGATCACCGGCCGCCAGGCGCTCGACCTGACGATCACCGGCGTGGCGAACCACGCCGGGACCACCCCCATGGACCTTCGCCACGACGCGCTCACCGCTGCGGCCGACGTGGTGCTGGCCGTCGAGTCGCTGCCGGGTCCCGGTTCGGTCCGGGTGGCCACCTGCGGCCACCTGCTCGTCGGGCCGAACGTCCGCAACGTGGTCCCCGGCCGCGTCGAGCTGGGCATCGAGCTGCGCGACGAGGACCCCGAGACCCTCGCAGCCGGCACCCGTCGGCTGCTCGAGCTGATCGACGCGATCGCGGCCCGCCGCGGGGTGGCCATGGACCGCCGGCTGGGCCAGATGGTCCCGCCGGTGACGAGCGACGCCCGCATCGTGGACGCCGCCCGCGCCGTGTGCGAGCGCGCCGCCACCACGTGGGAGCTCCTGCCGAGCGGCGCCGGCCACGACGCCCAGGTGATCGGGCGGATGCTGCCGATCGGCATGGTGTTCGTGCCGAGCATCGGCGGCATCAGCCACTCGCCTCGCGAGCGCACCGACGCCCACCACCTGGTCATCGGCGCCGAGGTGCTCCTCCGCACGCTCCTCGAGCTGGACGCCGTGCTCACCAGCACCGCGGTCGAGGGCGGGGTGCGATGACCGTGCCCTCTCCCCCACGGGGCGATGCCGCCGCTCCCGCCCGCTGGGGCCGCGCCGCCGCTCCCGCCCGCTGGGGGCGGGATCCCGCGACGGACGGTCCGGGCGACCGCGACCTCGTCGGCTACGGCCCGACCCCGCCCCAGGTCCGCTGGCCCGGCGACGCGAAGGTGGCGGTGTCGTTCGTGCTCAACGTCGAGGAGGGCGCGGAGTGCTCCGTCCAGTACGGGGACCCCGCGTCGGAGACCTTCCTGTCCGAGATCATCGGCGCCCAGGCCTTCCCCGACCGCCACATGAGCATGGAGACGCTCTACGAGTACGGCAGCCGGGTGGGCATCTGGCGGATCCTCGACCTCTTCCGCGAGCGGGGCCTGCCGCTGACGATCTTCGGGGTCGCCCGTGCACTGCAGGCCAACCCCGCCGCGGTCGAGCGGATCCTCGCCGACGGCCACGAGATCGCGTCCCACGGCCTGCGCTGGATCAGCTACCAGGACGTGGACGTCGAGACCGAGCGCGCCCACCTGGCGGAGGCGGTCCGGATCATCACCGAGCTGACCGGAGCGCCGCCGCTCGGCTGGTACACGGGCCGGGACTCGCCGAACACCCGCCGGCTCGTCGTCGAGCACGGCGGGTTCCTCTACGACTCCGACTCGTACTCGGACGACCTCCCCTACTGGACGCGGGTGGAGGGCCGCGACCACCTGGTCGTGCCGTACACCCTCGACACCAACGACATGCGGTTCGTGGCGCCGCAGGGCTTCCACACCGGCGAGCAGTTCCTCACCTACTGCCGCGACGCGTTCGACCAGCTGTACGAGGAGGGAGCGACCACGCCGCGAATGCTGTCGATCGGCCTCCACTGCCGCGTGATCGGCAGGCCCGCCCGCTTCGGCGCGCTGCGACGGCTCGTGGACCACATCACCTCCCACGACGACGTCTGGGTGTGCCGGCGCGTCGACATCGCCCGGCACTGGGCCGAGCACCATCCACCGGAGCCCGCGTGAGCGCCGACGACGGGTTCGACCTGACGCCGTTCGAGCCGCCGGAGCGGCTCCTGATGGGTCCGGGGCCGATCGACGCCGACCCGCGCGTGCTCGCGGCCATGTCCCAGCCGCTCCTCGGGCAGTTCGACCCGGCCATGACCGGCCTCATGAACCGCACCATGTCGCTCTACCGCGGCGTGTTCCGCACCGCGAACGAGGCGACGCTCCTGGTCGACGGGACCTCCCGCGCCGGCATCGAGGCGTGCCTGGTGTCGCTGCTGCGACCGGGCGACCGGGTGCTGGTCCTGGTGATGGGCCGCTTCGGCCACCTGCTCACCGAGATCGCCGAGCGCTGCGGCTCGGACGTCCGCACCGTCGAGGTGCCGTGGGGCCAGGTGGTGCAGCCCGAGATGGTCGAGGCCGCGATCGAGCGGGAGCGGCCCGCGCTGGTCGCCACCGTGCAGGGCGACACCTCGACGACCATGCTCCAGCCGCTCGCCGAGGTCGGCGAGATCTGCCGGCGCCACGACGTGCTGCTCTACGCTGACGTCACCGCGTCGATCGGCGGCAACGCCTTCGAGATGGACGACTGGGGCGTGGACGTGGCGTCGGCCGGCCTGCAGAAGTGCCTGGCCGGGCCGCCGGGCAGTGCGCCGGTGTCGCTGTCGGCGCCGGCCGTCGAGCGGGTGCGCGCCCGCCACAGCGTGGAGGCCGGGATCCGGGGTGCCGGGCTGGACGACGAGCTGCCGCCCGAGGACCGCATCCGGTCCAACTACCTCGACCTGGCGATGATCCTGGACTACTGGGGTCCGCTGCGGCTGAACCACCACACCGAGGCGACGTCCATGCTCTACGCGGCGTTCGAGTGCGCCCGGATCCTGCTCGAGGAGGGCGTCGACGCGGCCGTCGAGCGCCACCGGATCCACGGCGACGCCATGGTCGCCGGGCTCCGCGGCCTCGGCCTGGAGACCTACGGCGACGACGAGCACCGGATGCAGAACGTGGTGGGCGTGCACATCCCCGACGGCGTGGACGGCGACGCGATCCGGGCCGACCTGCTGGCGACGCACGGGATCGAGATCGGCACGTCGTTCGGTCCGCTCCACGGCCGAATCTGGCGGATCGGCACGATGGGTCGCAACGCCCGGCAGGACGCCGTCCTCCGCACGCTCGAGGGGCTGGAGGCCGTGCTGCGCTCCCACGGCGTCGCCGTGCCCTCCGGCGGCGGCACCACCGCCGCCCTCGCCGGCAGCTGAACGGGACCGCCGGCTGACCAGCTGTCGGTCGGCCGGTCGCGCGGTCCCGCCGGGAGCGGGGGATGCGCCGATACCCTCCTCGCCATGATCTGGGCTCGACGCACTGCAGGCGCGCTCCTGGCACTCGGCATGTTCGCCGGCGCCGTCGGTTGCACCGAGGACGCCTCGGACGGCGGCTCGGGCGCCCACGGCGCCGGGCCGGCCACCACCGCGCCCGACACCGGCGAGGCTGCGCTGCCCACGTCGGACCACGACGATGCCATGGCGCTGCTCGTGCAGCGCTCCGACGGGCCCATCGCAGCGATCAGCGTGATCGACGTCGACGGCGAGACCACCGTGCACGCGGCGGGACAGGCGACCGCCGGCAAGGAGGGCGCGCCGTCGGCGGACGACCACGTGCGGGCCGCCAGCCTGTCCAAGGCCATGACCGGCGCGGTGGCGTTGACGCTCGTCGACCGCGGCGAGCTGTCGCTCGACGACACCGTGGGCGAGCGGGTGCCCGAGGCCCCGGCCACCTGGCACGACGTGACCCTGCGCCAGCTGCTCACGCACACGAGCGGCTTGCTCGACTACCCCGCCCAGGAGCAGGTGGGAGCGGCGATCGAGGCCTCACCGCAGGCGGCCCTCGAGCCGATCGACATCCTGCAGCTCACCGGCGACGGCCGGCAGTTCGAGCCCGGCGAGCAGTACCTGTACACGAACACGAACCCGATCGTGACGGCGCTCATGGTCGAGCAGGCCACCGGCAGGAGCTACGAGGACAACCTGTCGGAGCTGGTGCTCGAGCCGCTGGGCATGGAGGACACGTACGTCCCCGCTCCCGACGACCCGACGGTCGCCACGCCTCGGATCTCGGGCTACCAGCCGCTGCTCGACGGTGCGGTGGAGGACATCACCGACGAGATCGCCTGGGGCGGCTGGGCGTGGTCGTCGGGCGGCATCATCTCCACACCCGCCGACCTGTCCCGGTTCATCCGCGGCTACGTGGGCGGCGAGCTGTTCGGGCCCGAGGTGCTGGCCGAGCAGCGCCGCTACACGTTCCCGGGCAGCTCCGAGCCGACCGGTCCCGGTGAGAACGGCGCCGGCGCTGCGCAGTTCCGCTACGACACCCGCTGCGGCACCGTCTACGGCCACACCGGGTCGATCATGGGCTACACCCAGTTCATGGCGGCGTCCGCCGACGGGTCCCGGTCCGTGACGTTCACGATCTCGAGCCAGGTGACCGACGAGCTCCTGCCCACACTCCGGGCCGTCGAGGAGCTCGCGGTCTGCGAGGCGCTCGAGGGCTGAGCCGGCGGCCCAGCCCAGCCCAGCCCTGCAGCCCAGCCCAGCCCTGCAGCCCAGCCCAGCCCGGCAGACCAGCCCAGCGCGCTGTCAGCGACGCTCGCGCCAGCGACTGTACGCCGCACCCGCGAGCCCGGCACCGATGCCGAACGCCGCGCTCCGCAGCCCGATCGCCACCTGGCGCTCGGTCATGCGGTGGTGGTTCGCCACACCGCCGAGCAGATCGGACGCGTCCGCACCGGCGGAGGCCAGGTACCAGCCCGTGGCGCCCGATCCCCGCCAGCCGTGCCAGGCCAGCATCCCGCCCACGAGCGCGTCGCGGTAGCCCATCGACCGCAGCAACAGGCTGGCGGTCGTGTCGGGCGCCGCGTCGTCGCCCCACCACCGGTTGGCGGTGTGCGGCGCGACCAGGAACGACACGCCCGAGGCGGCCCGGAACCCGCCCATGGCCACGGCCAGCCAGTCGCGTCCCGCCCCCGCCCCGGGCTCGACGGCACTGCCCGCCTGGTCGGCCCTGCCAGCCTGGTCGGCACTGCCGGTCGGGTGCTGCGCCATGGATGACCTCCCGGGTCTCAGCCGCGCGACCGCAGCTGCTGGTTGAGACGTGCAGCCTGCCGCACCTGGTGGTCTCGCTCCGCCTGGTTGGTGGCGTCGAGCGCCGCCTCCGCGTAGAGGCGGGCCGCGAGCTCCAGGTCGCCGTTGCGCTCGTGCAGGTGCGCCGCGACCGCGGTGCGGCGGGGCACGCCCTCGTCCACGTCGGCGAGCGCGGCGAGTCCGGCC
>JAEZAI010000529.1 GCA_023427825.1 Actinomycetes bacterium | reverse complement strand
GTGGGCAGCATCGTGAGGTCGGAGGAGTCGACGGCGATGCCGGCTTCCTCGATGGCGCTGCGCACCGCGGCGGTCAGCTGCGCCTCGCACGTCACCTGCCAGTGCTCGCCGTCGTTGGACACGTCGTCCGCGCCGGCGTCGATGGCGGCCAGCATGAGCTCGTCCTCGTCGACCGAGCCCGGGACCATCACCAGGCCCTTGCGCTCGAACTGCCAGGCCACCGCGCCGGGCTCGGCGATCGACCCGCCCTGCTTGGAGAAGATCGAACGCACCTCGGGACCGGTGCGATTGCGGTTGTCGGTCAGGGCCTCGATGTAGATCGCCACGCCGTGCGGCGCGTAGCCCTCGTACGTGACCTCCTCGTACGTGACGCCCTCGAGCTCACCGGTGCCGCGCTTGATCGCACGCTCGATGGTGTCGAGGGGCACCGACGCGTCGCGGGCCTTCTGGAACATGGTCCGCAGCGTGGGGTTCATGTCGGGGTCGCCGCCGCCGTTGCGGGCGGCCACCTCGACCTGGCGGATCAGCTTGGCGAAGAGCTTGCCCCGCTTGGCGTCGGCGGCGCCCTTCTTGTGCTTGATCGTCGCCCACTTGGAATGCCCGGACATGCCGCTCCTGTTCTGTGCGCCGGACGGCGGCGCCGTGCCGTCGCCTCAGCGGACGAAGAGCTCGTGCAGGCGGCGGTCGCCGGCGAGCTCCGGATGGAAGATGGCCACCATGATCGCGCCGCTGCGCACCAGCGCGGGATTCCCGTCGATGGCCGCCAGCACGTCGCAGTCAGGCCCCACGCGCTCGATGACCGGCGCACGGATGCACACGGCGTGGAACGGGTCGTCACCCAGGCCCGCGTCGCCGAGCGCCGGCACGTCGACGTCGATCTCGAAGCTGTCGATCTGGCGCCCGAACCCGTTGCGGCGCACGGAGATGTCGATCGCGGAGAGGCAGTGCTGGTCGTCCCGACCGTCCAGGATCTCGGAGCTCAGCAGGATGGCGCCGGCGCAGGTGCCGAACACCGGCCGGCCCGAGGCGACGTAGTCGCGCAGCGGGTCGAGCAGCCCGCCGCGCTCGGCCAGCATCGACATGGTCGTGGACTCGCCGCCCGGCACGACCAGGCGGTCGACGTCGTCGAGCTGCTCCGGACGTCGCACGAGCGTGGTGGCGACGCCGAGGACGTCGAGCACCTGGGCGTGGAGCGCGAACGCCCCCTGCAGGGCGAGGACACCGACCTTCATGGCGTGACCGGTCGGACCGGCGTCACCACCCGCGGTCCGCGAACTGGACCTCGATCTCGTCCATGCCGATGCCGGTCATGGGCGCACCCAGGCCGCGGCTGACCTTGGCCAGGATGTCCGCGTCCTCGAAGTGGGTGGTCGCCTCGACGATCGCCTTGGCGCGCGGCGCCGGGTCGTCGGACTTGAAGATGCCCGAGCCGACGAACACGGCCTGGGCGCCGAGCTGCATGGCGAGCGCGGCGTCGGCCGGTGTGGCGATGCCGCCGGCGCAGAACAGCGGGACGGGCAGGGTGCCGGTCTCGGCGATCTCCTGCACGATCGGGAGCGGCGCCCGCAGCTGCTTGGCCCACTCGAACAGCTCGGCGGAGTCCGCCTGGGGCAGCTTGCGGATGTCGCCGGTGATCGACCGGAGGTGCCGGACCGCCTCGACGATGTTGCCGGTGCCGGCCTCGCCCTTGGAGCGGATCATGCAGGCGCCCTCGGAGATGCGCCGCAGCGCCTCGCCCAGGTTGGTGGCACCGCACACGAACGGCACCGTGAACGCCCACTTGTCGATGTGATGGGTCTCGTCGGCCGGGGTCAGCACCTCGGACTCGTCCACGTAGTCCACGCCCAGCGACTGCAGGATCTGCGCCTCGACGAAGTGGCCGATCCGCGCCTTGGCCATGACCGGGATGGTCACCGCCGCCTGGATGCCCTCGATCATGGCCGGGTCGCTCATGCGGGCCACGCCGCCGTCGACGCGGATGTCGGCCGGCACGCGCTCGAGCGCCATCACGGCGGTGGCGCCGGCGTCCTCCGCCACCTTGGCCTGGTCCGGGGTGACGACGTCCATGATGACGCCGCCCTTCAGCATCTCGGCGAGGCCGCGCTTGACGAGCTGTGAACCGGTCTGGTGGTCGGCGCTGGTTCGGGGGGAGGAGCCGGACTGGGACATGCCAGGAGTCTACCGACAGCACCCCGGGCGACCCGAAGCGCGAATCCGCCGTCGCCGCTCGCTGGGCCCCGATGCGGCGCCCGTCCGGCCCGGACGTGACCGATCTCGCAGGCTCTGGCGGTCGCTCAGGCGGCGGGAGCGCTCAGAGCTCGTGCAGCACTGCGGCGCGGTAGTCCAGCGGCTGCAGCGCGGTGGCGGCGATCGCCGGGTCCACGCCCACGTCGTCGGTGGACGTCGAGGCCAGCCACAGGTGGGCGGCGGCCGGGACGGCGGACGGCACGAGGGTGCCGATGCGCTCCAGGTGCTCCAGCGCGGCCGCGAGTCCCGGCGGGTACCGGGTCATGCCCACGGCCACCAGGTCGGACTGCACGGCGCGCTGCTCCCCCAGACCGTCGGCGACCAGGCGGGCGGCCGGCTCCACCGACCCGAGCAGGCCCCCGAGCAGACCGAACGTGACCGTGCCGTAGCGGGCGGAGCCGTCCTTGATGCGGCCGAGCAGGTTGGCCGCGACCCCCTCGAGCTCGACGACCGACAGCGAGTCGACCAGTCCGCGGGTGACGACGATCGCACTGCGGTCGGCCGAGGCGGCGGCCATGGCGTTCGCCTCGTCGCCCTCGAGCACCCACAGCTCGGCGTCGTTGACACCGCTGGTCACGCTGAGGCCGTCGACCACGTTCGCCCAGCGGGGCGAGGCGTCCGCCGGCATCCGGGTGGCGCCGGTGGTGGCGAGGACCCTGTCGAGCGACCCCCGGGCCCGCAGGTGGACGGCGACGGCCCACGCCCCGGCGACCACGATCACGGCCGCCAGGCCGACGAGCGGGCTCACGAGGATGGCCAGCACCACCGCCACGACCATTCCGGGCATGATCCCGAACAGCGACAGCGCCCGCACGACGGCATCGGCCTTCCGATCGAAGTCGGGAGCGACGGCCGTGGTCCCTGCGGGCGTGGATGAGGTGGACACGGCGCCCCAATCTAGCGGTGGGCGCCCCGTGGACCGCAGCCCGGGCACCTCGGTCACCGGCTCAGGCGACCGGCTCGACCGTCGCGAGCTCGGTCGACCGGCTCGGGCGACCGGCTCAGGCGACCGGCTCGCCGAGCAGTCGTCGGTAGCGGTCCAGGTAGCGCTCCGCGAGCAGCTCCATGTCGTACGGCCTGACCCGCTCCCGGCCGAGCTCGGTCTGACGGGCCGCGGCGTCTGCATCGGTGAGGAGCCGGGTGAGCGCGCGCCCGAGCGCTGCGGCATCGCCGGGCGGCACCAGCACCGCGGCCGGCTCGTCCGGCACGGACCCGTCGGGCGCTGGGGCGGTGGCGACCTTGGCGTACCCGGGGATCTCGCTCGCGACCACCGGCGTGCCGGCCGCCATGGCCTCCAGCAGGATCACGCCGAACGACTCGCCGCCGAGCGACGGGGCGCAGAACACGTCCGCGCCGGCGAGCCGGGCGTCGCGCTCGGCGTCGTCGATCCGTCCGAGCCACTCGATGCGCTCGTCGGTGAAGCGAGCCGTCAGCTCCGCGGTGTCGGGGCCGGTGCCGGCCACCCAGATGCGGGCGTCGGACGGCAGGTGCGCCACCGACTCGAGCAGCACGTCGAGGCCCTTGCGCGGCTCGTGGCGCCCCACGAACAGGATCGTCGGGCCCTCGGTCGGCC
>JAEZAI010000493.1 GCA_023427825.1 Actinomycetes bacterium | reverse complement strand
GACCTGGTCGGCGGCGCGGCCGTCGGCACCGTGCTCGCCCGGGCCGCCGGGCGGCTCTGGCCACCGCCCGCGGAGCGGTCGACCGGGCGCGCACCCGGAGACCCGGGCGCTCGCGGCTGAGCCGATCGGCCGATCCGGCTGGACGATCGACCCCTTCGCATCGAAGGGGTGCCGGGGTACGGTCGCGGCGGTGGCATCGGAGCAGCCCGGGGGGCAGGCAGGCACGGATGACCACATGACCCAGCTCGAGGCGGTCATGTGGATCCTCGACGGCGACCCGCGCCTGGCCTCGGGGTTCGCCAACCTCACGATCTTCGACCGGGCACCCGACCGAGCGACCCTCCGCGAGCGGATGGCGGCCGCGACCGTCGCCGTGCCCCGCCTCCGCCAGCGGGTGGTGGGCGGCGGCCATCTGTCGACCCCGGTCTGGCGGGACGACCCCGACTTCGACCTGGACCACCACATCCGCTGGATCCATCTGGGCGACGCCCACCTGGACCGGCTCGCCGCGTCGCTGTCCGGCCGTCCCTTCGACCGTGAGCGTCCGCTCTGGGAGTTCGTCGTCATCGAGGGCCTGCCCGGCGGGGCGGCCGCCATGGTCCAGCGCTTCGACCACACGCTGACCGACGGCGAGGGCGGCATCCGGCTGTCCGCCCAGTTCCTGGACCTCGAACGTCACCCGGCACGCGCCGCGTCCCGGGCCCGCACCGAGGGGGACGGGCGCAGCTCGCCCGACGGCGACGAGGACGGATCCGGGGACGGTTCGGGCGACGAGGGCGCTGCCGGTGCGAACGGGGTCAGCCTGCTCGGCCACGCCCTGCACGGGCTGCGCGCCGCGGCCGGGGTGCCGGTGGCCGTCGCCCGCAGCGCGGCACGTGTTCCGTCGCAGACCACCGGCCTGCTCGACCTGGCCGTCGACTCCGTCCAGCAGCTCGCGGTCGACGGACGGCGGTCGCCGCTGTGGACCGGCCGATCGACCGAGCGTTGGTTCGGCCGGTCGTCGCTCAACCTGGAGGACGCCAAGTCCGCGGCGCACGAGCTGGGCGGCAGCGTGAACGACCTGTTCGTCACCGGCGCCCTGACCGCGGCAGCCGAGGTCCACCGGGCGGCCGGCACCCCGGTCGACGAGCTCCGGGTGGCCATCCCGGTGAGCACCCGTCGCAGCGGTGCCGCGACCGCCGGCAACGCCTTCACCCCCGCCCACGCGCTCCTGCCCGCCGGCGACATGCCCGTCGAGGAGCGGTTCCGGCTGGTGCACGAGCGCCTCGACCACGTGAAGCACGGCCACGGCACCGTCACGCTGGACGGCCCCGCGGCCGCCGCACGCCTGCTCCCCGCCTCGGCACTGGTCGGCATCGCCGGGCGCACCGCCGGGGCGATCGACTTCGTGTGCTCCAACGTCCGTGCCGCGCCGTTCGACCTGTTCATGGCCGGCGCGCACCTGGAGGGCAACTATCCCCTGGGTCCGCTGCTGAACACGTCGTTCAACCTCACGACCATGTCGTACCGGGGCTGGCTGTTCCTGGGCCTGCTCGCGGACCGGGCTGCCGTGCCCGACCCCGACGGCCTGCTCAGCGCGCTCGACCGCGCCTACGACGAGGTCCTGGCCGCCGGCGGCGTCGCGACCCGTCGAACCCCCGACCTGCACGTCACCGCCTGACGCGGTCCGGGACCGCGCCTGACGCGGTCCAGGTCCGCTGCCCGCGACCGGAACGACGAACGCGCCCCCGCGGGCGCAGGGACGCGTTCGTCCGGTTCTGGTGCCCGCCCGCACCCGGGCGGTCGGCGATCAGTTGATGTGCACCTCGGCGTCGAGGCGGGACAGGAGCGACCGGACGTCCAGGAGGAGGTCGGCCATCTCGGAGGTCGACACGATCGAGCGGTCGGCGATGTCACCGAGGCCCTGATCGATGAGCTGCATGGCCGCTCGGATGGACTCGTCGGTCTGCGGATCCTTGACCTCGGTCACCTTGTCCTCCAGTTCGCCTCGCCGGGACCCCGTCGGGAGCGTCCCTACCCCGGAGGACAGGTTCTGTTCCCGATGACGGCCCGGTGCCGGTCACCACTTGGTGTCCGATCGAGGGTACCCCGCGCATCGGACATCCGGAGGTCGAATCCTGGGTGCTTCACGGAGGGTTCACAGTCACGACACGGGATACCGTGCGTCGCCATGGCTCCGACCCCGTCCCCGACCCGTCCCGGCGACGCCGAGGTGGCCCCCGTGGGGCTCACGTTCGCCAGCTTCCAGGCCCTGGGGCTCGACGTCGGGCTCGCCATGGCCAGAGCGGCGCGGGACGCCGGCTGCAGCTCCTACTGGACCGCCGAGACCGTCGGGCCCGAGGCCTTCGCCACACTCGGCGCGGTCGCGGCGTCGGTCGGCGGGCTCGACCTCGGCACCGGCGTGCTGGCGCTCCAGCTGCGCACCCCGCAGGCCACCGCCATGGGCGCGGCGACCCTCCAGGCCCTGGCGCCCGACCGGGACGTCCTGCTCGGCGTGGGCATCTCGTCCCCGGTCGTCGTCGGCCGCTGGCACGGCGCCGACTACGGCGAGCGGCCCGTCGCCCAGGTGCGCGAGTTCCTCGAGCTGACCGCCGCCTGCCTGTCGGGCGAGGGCGTCGGCTACGACGGCGAGTTCTACCGCGCCGACCGGTTCCGACTGGGCGTCCGCCTGGGCGAGCGCCGGCCCAAGCTCGTGCTCGGCGCCCTCAACCGGCGGATGCTCCGGCTGGCCGGCGAGCTGGCCGACGGCGTGCTGCTCAACTACCTGCCCGCCAGTGCGGTGCCGTGGTGCGTCGAGCATGTCCGCGCCGGTGAGCAGTTCGCCCAGCGCGAGCCCGGGTCCTGCACCATCTACGCCTACGTGCACGTCGGCGTGTGCGACACCGAGGCGGCCCGGCCGGCGGGCCGCAAGGACCTGTTCTCGTACGCGGTCGTGAACGCGTACGCCAAGGCCTTCGAGCGGGCCGGGTTCGGCGACGAGATCGCCGCGCTGCGCGCCGCGCACCACGCCGGCGACCGGCAGGCCGCGGTGGCCGCCGTGTCGGACCGGATGGTGGACGCGATCGACATCTGCGGTGACGCCGCGACGGTCGCCGCGGCGGTCCAGGAGTACCGCGACGCGGGCGTGGAGGTGCCGGTGATCATGCCGCTGCCGTGGGGCGAGGACCGCGTGGGCACCATCGAGGCCACGATCGACGCCGTCACCTGACGCCCTCGGCGCTCTGTCCTACCGGGCACACCCGATCGGGTGTACCCGGTAGGACAGAGCCGGCTGCGGTCGGCGTAGGGTCGCCGTCATGGAGCTCGTGGGCCGCGTGATCGTCGTGGCGGGTGGGGGCAGCGGGATCGGCGCGGCCCTGTGCCGCCGGTTCGCGGCCGAGGGACCGGCGGCGATCGTCGTCGCCGACCTCGACGGCGAGGGCGCCGAGTCCGTGGCCGCGGCGGTGCGGGCGGCGGCCCCCGGGGTGGTGGTCGTGGCCCGAACCCTCGATGTGGCGGACGAGGGGCAGGTGGGCGCGCTGATCACCGAGACCTACCTGGACCACGGGCGGCTCGACCTGTTCTGCGCCAACGCCGGCATCGGTACGGCCATGGGCGTGGAGGCGCCCGATGCCACGTGGGAGCAGATCTGGCACGTCAACGTGATGGCGCACGTGTACGCCGCGCGGGCCCTGCTGCCCCGCTGGCTGAAGGACGGCGAGGGCCACCTGCTGGTCACCGCGTCGGCGGCCGGCCTGCTGACCAACCTGGGCGACGCCCCCTACTCCGCCACCAAGCACGCGGCCGTCGGTCTGGCCGAGTGGCTGTCGATCACCTACGGCGACCGGGGCGTCCACGTGGCCTGCCTGTGCCCGCAGGGCGTGCGGACGCCGCTCCTCTTCGGCGCGCCGGGCAGCGTCGGCGACGGCGCGCTGTCCACCGAGGTGGTGAAGGCGCAGCGCGTGATCGAACCCGAGGAGGTCGCCGAGGCGGTGGTGGACGGCCTGCGTGACGAGCGGTTCCTGATCCTCCCCCACCCCGAGGTGGCCGACTACGAGCAGGCCCGGGCCGGCGACCGCGAGCGCTGGCTGCGCGCCATGCGCCGGCTGCAGTCCGACCTGCTCGGCAGCTGAGCCGGGCCGCCCGACGCCCGTGGGAGCGGAGGACCCGCACCGCCGGACGCTCGACGTCTACGAGTCCCGCGCGGCCGAGTGGCAGGCCGAGCGCCGGGCGCCGGTGGACGCCGGCGCCGGCGAGCTGCTCGACCGCTGGCGGTCCGACGGCGCCAGGGTGGCGGACCTCGGTTGCGGGCCGGGTTGGCACCTCCCCTCGCTGCCCGACGGCGCGATCGCGCTCGACGGGGCCCGGGCCATGCTCGACCTGGTCCCGGGCCACGCTGCAGCCGCACCGAGGGTGCAGGCCGACCTGCGAGCGCTGCCGTTCGCGCGCCACTCGCTCGACGGCGCCTGGGCCGAGCGCAGCTACGTCCATCTGGACCGTCGGGCCTGCCCGCTGGCGTGGTGGGACCTGCACCGGGTGCTGCGGGTGGGGGCGAGCGCGCACCTCGGGCTGTTCGTCGCCGACGAGTCGGCCGACGGTGACGGCACGCCGGCCGTCCCTGCGGATGACGGCACGCCCGCGGGCACCGAGCACGGACCCCACGACCGTGACGACTTCCCCGGCCGGTCCTTCTCGCTCTGGGACGAGCACCTGCTCCGCCACGTGCTCGAGGGCGCCGGGTTCTCCGTCGAGCGTTCGGTTCCCGATCCGACCCGCGGTCGCGTGGCCGTCCAGGTGCGACGGGAGCGCACGCTGGCCGACACCGTCGGGCCCGGCATGCGGCTGCTGCTGGTGGGGCTCAACCCGTCGCTGTACGCCGCGGACGCGGGCGTTGGCTTCGCCCGGCCCGGCAACCGGGCGTGGCCGGCGCTGCTCCAAGCGGGCCTGGCCACCGTCGACCGCGACCCGCTCCACCTGCTGGTGCACCACTCGATCGGCATGTCCGACCTGGTCAAGCGCGCCACGGCGAAGGCGAGCGAGCTGCGACCGGACGAGTTCCGCCACGGCCTCGAGCGTCTCGACGCGCTGTGCCGCTGGCTGCGGCCGGGCGCGGTGTGCGTGCTGGGCGTGACGGGATGGCGGCTGGCGACCGGCGACCGCAGGGCCGGTCTCGGCACGCAGGAGCGCACGCTCGGCGGCCGTCCGGTGCACGTCATGCCCAACCCGAGCGGCCTCAACGCCCACACCGACGTGACCGACCTCGCCGGCCACCTGACCGCCGCCCTGCGCATCGCCGACGGGGGCGGACCGGACGCGTCGCCGCCGGCCCGGTCGTAGAGTCCGGTCCGAGGCCGCGACCGCCGCCTCGGACCAGGGGGACAGACCATGCGCGTGCGGCTGGAGCCGTCGGACGAGTACATGCACCCGGGCCCCGAGCCCACGTTCAACGAGTCCATGTAC
>JAEZAI010000486.1 GCA_023427825.1 Actinomycetes bacterium | reverse complement strand
GAGCATGAGCTGCTCCCAGGCCGCTGCGATGCGCGGGATGCCCCAGCCGGTGTGGTCCGGCTTGTCCGACCACCCGTAGCCCGGCAGCGACGGGACGACCAGGTGGAACGCGTCGGACGGGTCGCCGCCGTGGGCGCCCGGGTCCGTGAGCGGACCGATGACCTTCAGGAACTCGACGACCGATCCGGGCCACCCATGGGTCATCACGAGGGGGAGGGCGTCCTCGTGCGGGGACCGGACGTGCAGGAAGTGGATCCCCAAGCCGTCGATCTCGGTCCGGAACTGCGGGAACGAGTTGAGCTGCGCCTCGGCGCGGCGCCAGTCGTAGCCGGAGGCCCAGTGCAGGGCCAGGGACTGGGCGAATCGCAGGGGCACGCCCTGGTTCCACGGTTCGTCGGTGCCGGCCACCGTCTCCTGCTCCGGCCAGCGCGCGTGGCGGATCCGGTCGGCCAGGTCGTCCAGCTGCTCCTGCGGGACGTCGATGGTGAAGGGCAGGATCTCGTCGGTCACGGACGCGAACGGTAGATCGTCCGGTCGGCCGGGGTGGGCCCGATCGTGTCGGTGGCACCTGCCAAGCTCTGGTCGTGGACGCTTCCCCCGGCGTGGTCGACGTGCTGGACGACCTGCTCTCGCCCGACGTGGTCGCGCCCGTCGACCCCGAGGACCTCGCCGAGGTGCGTGCCGACCTCGAGGCAGCCGCGGCCCGGGCGGCTGCGCTCGTGGACGGACACGATGTGGACGGGGTGCTCCCGCTGCGCCTGCCGAAGGGCAGGGTCGTGTCGCTGTCGGAGTGCGAGCGCTGCGCCGTGGCGAGCAGTCGGGCGGTCGACGGGAACGGCGACCTGGTGTCCGCTCGTCAGCTGCTGGGACGCGCGCTCGACGTCTACGTGGAGCACGAGGTCGTCGAGGGACCGATCGCCGATCCGCTCGAGGACCTCCTGTCGTGGCTCGCGGCCCGCGGCGAGCTCGACGTCCGCGACCAGGTCGTCGCCGCCGCCGACGACCTGCAGCTCGCGCCCCTCGCCGCCGCAGCGCGGGCGTGGGCGGGCCTCCACGCCGGCTGGTGGCCCCGCACGCAGGCATCGGCCGCGGTGCACCTGGCCGGCGGGGCGGTCCGCTGCGAGGGCCGCACCGACGTGGAGCTCGGGGGACCGCTCGCGGGCCGGCCGTCGGTGGTGGTCGAGGTGAAGCTCGGCCGCCCGCACCACGGACACCTGGCCGAGGCCACGCACTACGCGCTGCTGGTCGCCCTGCGCGACGGCGCGGCGCCGGCGGCCGTCGCCCGCTGGTACCCGGGCGGCTCCCTCGCGGCCATGGACGTCACCGCCGACGTGCTGCACTCGGCGGCCCGCCGGTTGTGCGACGCGATCGGCGCCTGGGCAGAGCTGCAGGTCGGCCGCGCGCCGGTCGAGCGTGCCGGGCCGTCGTGCGCCTGGTGCCCCGACGCCGACCGCTGCCCCAGCTTCCAGGACCGCCCCGACCCGTTCGGCGAGGACGGCTCGTGACCGACGTCGGTCGTGCAGAGCTCGCGGCGACGGCCCGCGACGACCTGGTCCGCCGGCTGGACGACCTGCTCGGCGAACGACTGCGGCTCGAGCAGAAGCGGCCCCGCGACGGCGCGGGCTGGGTGGACGTGTCCGGCCACGACCTGGCTGCGGTGTGCCCGTCGCGGTGGTCGGTGGCGTTCGACGACTTCGTGGTGACCGCCCCGACGGTCGCGGGTGCGGTCGGCCGTGC
Organism: Actinomycetes bacterium; assembly: GCA_023427825.1. Taxonomy (GTDB): domain Bacteria; phylum Actinomycetota; class Acidimicrobiia; order Acidimicrobiales; family Microtrichaceae; genus Dermatobacter. The sequence goes on along the minus strand of JAEZAI010000486.1, from coordinate 2,697 downwards.
CGCGCTGCGTGAGCGGCGCGAGGGCGAGTCCGCTGGGGCAGCGGTGGACCGGGTGCTCAGGTCGGTCGACGACCTGGACCGCGACGCCTCGTGGTTCGCCGACTGGTACGAGCAGGAGCTCGACCGGTCGGGCCGGGCCGCCGTGCGCGCCGCCGCGACCACCTGGGCGACGGGGGCGTTGGCCGCGGTCGGCGGGCGACCGCTGTCGTGGGCCACGCGCCGTCAGCTGTTCGACGTCCCCGAGCGGATGGTCCGGCTGCGGGCAGGGTGGGACGCGGCCGACGGCGTGGCGCGACCCGACGTGCTCGTCGTCATGTCGGGCCGGGCGCCGACCGATCCGGCGCTCGAGCTCCTTGCAGGGTTCAACGCGCTCGTCGACGGGCTGCTCCGCCGCCAGGTGCCGCTGCGGGTCCGGGTCGGAGCGGCGGCCACGGCGTCGACGGTGGCCTTCCCGGTGACCGCGGACCTGCTGGCGCGGACCGTCGAGCGCGTGGTGCAGCTGGTGGCGTGGCGAGTGGACGCGGACGCGGCCCCCACGGTCCCGGGCCGCTGGTGCCGGGACTGCCACCTGCTCGACGTCTGCCCCGACGCGGCGTCACCCGGCGGGCCGTGACCCGACAGGTCGGCGCAGGGGCGCCGCTCAGGCCGCCGGTTCGACGGCGGCCGCGGCCGTGCAGGTGGCGGCCGTCGTGTTGACCGGGTTGCAGCGGGCCTGGACCCGGGTGGGGAAGGCGACCGTGTAGCCGGTCCCGAACTGCGGCTCGCCGTTGGGGAAGTCGCTGTGGACCATCTGCGCGCCCGACGCCAGTGCCGCGGCACGATCGACGCCCGGGTTCACCACGTCCGCGTCGGCCCGGGTCCGGACCAGGAAGCCCTGCTGCACCAGGTCGGCGATCTCGGTGCCGTCGCCCGGGTCGTTGACCTTGAGGACGGCGGCGTCGTCGCGATCGAAGCCGTCGCTCGTGAACAGGACCCGACCCTCCAGCGACGGGTGCCCGGAGAGGTACCGCGTGGCGAGCGTGCCGCTGTTGTCCAGGAAGAGCAGGAACCGGCCGCGGCTGTCGGCGACCGTCGGCCAGCCGCCGCCGGAGCCGGAGGTGGTGACCGCGGTGCGGAGGTCGGGCGCGGTGCCCCGGACGTCGTCGGGCGTGATCAGCCGGTCGCCGAGCACGGCGCTGATGTCGGCGTCGAGGGCATCGAGCTGCGCAGCGTCGAACTCCTGGATGGGCGTGACGTCGAACGGCGACGGCAACGGATCCTGCTTGAGCTCGAGGTTGATCGTGATCGGCAGGTGGCCAGGGTGGGCGTCGGACCAGGCCGTCATCTCCTGGAGGCAGCCGACCAGCGTGGGGCACGTCGACAGGTAGTCGATCTCCTGGATGTGCAGCACCTTGAAGCCGGGATCGCCCATCCCGGCCGGGTACGGCTGTCCGAGGAGCTGGGCGGCGAGCGGCGCGGCGAACCGCCCGCCCGTGGGGTCGGCCCAGATGTCGAGCTCGAAGCTGCGGATCCCGCTGTCGAGCTGCTGCGTGAGCGGGCGGTGGCCGTAGTTGAGCTGGGCCGGGTCCAGACCGCTGCCGGCCAGCTCGGGCACGGCGGCAGCGCCCAGGCCGAGCGCCGCGAGCAGGCCGAGCGACGGCGTGGTCTTGTAGGAGTTGTGCGAGCCCAGGTACTGGAGCTGGTTCAGGCCGATCGCGTCGTCACCCGCCGGCACCGACGGCTCGGGTTCGCCGGGTGTGCTGGGCGCGGGAACCGTGCACGCCACCGCGGCCGCGCTGATCGCCACCACCGCCACGACCCATCGGGCCGATCGCATCGCTCGCTTCGCTGCCCCCACGGCACGCCCCCAGCTCCGCCGGGTCTCCCGCGAGCCCCGGACCGCCAGACATGGTCCCAGGCCGTTCGGCCGGGGGCAACCTCCTCGTCACGTGGTGTTCACCTGCGCCGCTCGGGCGCCGGCCTCACTCGGGTTCGGGAGCGGAGCCGACGACGTAGATGAGGTCGCCGGTCGCGACGGTCACTCCGGACGCAGTGCGCACCTCGACCTCGCAGAACACCACCCGCTTGCCGCGGCGCCGGACCCAGCCCTCGGCGACCAGGTCCTCCTGGCGCACCGGCTGGATGTAGCGGACCGACATCTCGATGGTCGAGAACGGCCGCGGATCCGCGTAGGCGGTGCCGATGGCGGGGACGACGGCCGTGTCGATCAGCGTGGCGATCGCGCCGCCGTGCATCAGGCCCTGCGACTGGTTGAGGTCGCTGCGCCACGGCATGCTCAGCCGCGCGTAGTCGCGCCGGAGCTCCTCCACCTGGATGCCGAGGAGGTTCGGGAACCAGCGCCGGTCGCCCTCCTCCGAGAGGAAGCTGGACCATCGCTTGGCGACCGACGGCGACAGCAGGTCGAACTCCTCGGCTCGCCACGTCCTCGACATGGCCGGAAGTCTGCCCGATCGGACCCGACGCGTGGGGCGGAGTCGGCACCCGGCGCACACGTCGTTGGCGGGCGGGACCGCCGTCGCCACCAGAGGGCGAGGGGCGATGCGGCCGATCGAGCGGACGCCGCGTACCTTGGGGCAGCTTTCGTGACACCACGACGACGGAACCCAGTGACCGCTGCGCCGGTCCAGCCCGAGGAGATCCCATGGCCGAGGCCTACATCATCGACACCGTCCGCACCCCCGTCGGCAAGCGCGGCGG
>JAEZAI010000598.1 GCA_023427825.1 Actinomycetes bacterium | reverse complement strand
GTGACCTCCACGCTGGCGCCGCCGCTCTGCTCCTTGAGCTCCTCCTCGGTGCCCCGGGCGATGACCGTGCCCTTGTCGATCACCACGATGTCGTCGGCCAGGCGCTCGGCCTCGTCGAGGTACTGGGTGGTCAGCAGCAGGGTGGTGCCGTCCGCGACGAGGCCGTCGATGACGTCCCACATCTCCAGGCGGCTGCGGGGGTCGAGGCCGGTGGTGGGCTCGTCCAGGAACAGCACCGACGGCTCGGCGATCAGGCTCATGGCGATGTCGAGCCGGCGCCGCATGCCGCCCGAGTAGCCCTTGACCACGCGGTCGGCGGCCTCGTCCAGGCTGAAGCGCTCGAGCAGCTCGCGGCCCCGGATCGAGGCCGACTCCTTGGTCATGTGGAACAGCCGGCCGACGAGCAGGAGGTTCTCGAAGCCGGTCAGGCGCTCGTCGACCGCCGCGTACTGGCCGGTGAGCCCGATGCGGGCCCGGGCCTGGCGGGGCTGGCGGACGACGTCGATGCCGTCGATGAGCGCTCTGCCGCCGTCGGGGCGCAGCAGGGTGGTGAGGATGCGGACGGCGGTGGTCTTGCCGGCGCCGTTGGGGCCGAGCACCCCGAGCACCGTGGCACGCGGGATCTCGAAGCTGACGCCCCGGAGCGCCTGCGTGTCGCCGAAGTGCTTCTCGAGGCCCTCGGCGACGACGGCCGGCTGATCGTCGCCGCCCTGCGGCGGGAGTCCGCCCGCGCGCGGTCGGGAGTGGAGATCGGTCATGAGCGGCGACCGTACTCAACACGTGTGACATGCGTACCCGACATTTCTTGCGCCCCTGACGTCCCGGTGCTCGGCGGTGATCCGGCGACCGGGTACCGACGACGTGGCGTCGCCGGACTCATCGGCGTGCCACGCTGTGGACCCGCCCCGGCGGGCTCGGATCCCGGACTTGGCGCCCCCCGAGCTCGCTGCTAGTCTCTCTCGGTCGTCGCGGACGGCTCACTGCGCCTCGCCAGTCGGGGAGACAGGGCCTCCGTGTGATCCACGCCCCAGGTGGTCGCCCCGCTGTGCCCTCGTGCACCGGGAGTGCCCGCTCCACGGGCCGAACATCAATCGACGTCCGAGCAGGCCCGCCGCACGAGGTCGGGAACCGCACGGCACAACCGAGACGTCGCTCCGCCCGGACCTGTCCGCGCGGAGCGTCTGCGTGAGCGGCGCAGTGTCGGTCCCACCGGGACACACGGGCGCCGATGGACCTCGCCGAAGGAACCGAAGCCACGATGGCGAAAACAGCTGCACTGGTAGGAGAGAAGCTGGGCATGACCCAGGTCTGGGACGAATCCAACGTGATCGTCCCGGTCACCGTGCTGCGCGTCGCCCCGGCCCGGGTCGTCCAGATCAGGACGCCCGAGCGCGACGGGTACAGCGCCCTGCAGGTGACCTACGGCCAGCGGGATGCCCGGAAGCTCAACAAGCCCCTCGCGGGGCACTACGCCAAGGGGAACGTCGATCCCGGCGTGCGGCTCGTCGAGCTGCGCCTGGACGACATCTCCGAGTTCGAGGTGGGCCAGACCCTCGCCGCCGACACGTTCGCCGCCGGCGACCTCGTCGACGTCACGGCCGTGAGCAAGGGCAAGGGCTTCGCCGGCGCCATGAAGCGCCACGGCTTCAAGGGCCAGGGCGCCTCGCACGGTGCGCACCGCGTGCACCGCAAGCCGGGCTCGATCGGCCAGTGCGCCACCCCGGCCCGCGTGTTCAAGGGCGTCCGCATGGCCGGCCGCACCGGCGGGACCCAGGTCACGACGCTGAACCTCGAGGTCGTCAAGGCCGACCCGGAGCAGGAGGTCATCCTGGTCCGCGGCGCCGTGCCGGGCCCCAAGGGCGGCGTGGTGCTCCTGCGCAACGCCGTCAAGCGCTCCTCGGTCGCCCAGGGAGGTGCCGCCTGATGGCTTCGATCACGCTCCACGACGGCTCCGGTGCCCAGGCGGGCACCGTCGAGCTCGACGACGCCACGTTCGGCATCGAGCCCAACGTCGCCGTCATGCACCAGGTGGTCACCGCCCAGCTCGCCGCCAAGCGGGCCGGGACCCAGTCCACCAAGACCCGGGCCGAGGTCGCCGGTGGCGGCGCCAAGCCCTGGAAGCAGAAGGGCACCGGTCGTGCCCGCGCCGGCTCCAGCCGTTCGCCGATCTGGCGCGGCGGCGGCGTGGCACTGGGCCCCAAGCCCCGCAAGTACGACCAGAAGACGCCCAAGAAGATGAAGCGCCTCGCGCTGCGCTCCGCCCTGTCGGACCGCGCCGCCGAGGACAAGGTCGTCGTCGTGTCCTCGTGGGACTTCGACACGCCCAGCACCAAGGGCGCCGCGTCCGCGCTGGCCGCCCTGGGCGTCGAGGGCCGTGCGCTCGTCGTGCTCACCCCCGAGGACGTCACCGCCTGGAAGAGCTTCCGCAACCTGCCGTCGGTCCACGTGATCACGGCGGGCGAGCTCAACACCTACGACGTGCTGGTCAGCGACTACGTCGTGTTCACCGAGGCGACGCTGCCTGGCGCGCCCGCCGGCGACGAGGCAGCGACCGTGCCCGCCGGCGACGAGGAAGGGGCCTGATCGTGAAGGATCCCCGGGACGTCATCATCCGACCGGTCGTCAGCGAGAAGTCCTACGGGCTGCTCGACGACGGCGTCTACACCTTCATCGT
>JAEZAI010000428.1 GCA_023427825.1 Actinomycetes bacterium | reverse complement strand
GGAGACCACGAACGGGGGCCGGTCGGCATCGATCGCGTACCTGAAGGTCGACCCGTCGGTGACCCTCACGGTCGTGAAGTAGGGCATCGGCGGGGCGGGTCGGGCACCGGGGTCCTACCCGCCTCCCGACCGCTGCGGTGGACCCACGATCACGTAGGGTGCCGCCCCGTGGCCATCGCCAAGATCTGCGGCATCGAGACGGAGTACGGGATCCTCGTGCGCGGCGCGGGGGAGTCGAACCCGATCTCGGCGTCGTCGATGCTCATCAACGCCTACCTCGCCGCGCTGGAGGGCGAGCGCGGCTCGCACCGGACCCAGCGGGTCGGGTGGAACTTCGCCGACGAGTCGCCGGGCAACGACGCCCGCGAGGAGACGCTGCTGCTGTCCCTCGCCCCCGAGGTGGAGACCCACCTGGTCAACGCGGTGCTCACCAACGGCGCCCGCTACTACGTCGACCACGCCCACCCCGAGTACTCCTGCCCCGAGGCGCCCGACGCGCTCACCGCGCTGGTCCACGACCGCGCCGGCGAGGAGATCCTGATCCGGTCCATGGCGGCGGCCACCTCGATGCTGCCGGACGACCAGGAGATCGTCGTCTACAAGAACAACTCCGACGGCAAGGGCAACAGCTACGGCTGCCACGAGAACTACCTGGTCGACCGCGCCGTCCCGTTCGGCCGGATCGTCGCCCATGCGACCACCCACCTCGTGACCCGCCAGATCTTCACCGGTGCGGGCAAGGTGGGCTCCGAGGCACCGGGCATGCGCACCGACGAGGTGCCGTTCCAGCTCACGCAGCGAGCCGACTTCTTCGAGGAGGAGGTCGGCCTGGAGACCACGCTCAAGCGGCCGATCATCAACACCCGCGACGAGCCCCACGCGGACGCCCAGAAGTACCGCCGGCTGCACGTCATCACCGGCGACGCCAACCTCAGCGAGGTCCAGACCTTCCTCAAGCTCGGCACCACGGCGCTCGTGCTGGCCATGATCGAGGACGACGTGCTCGGCGCGCCGCTCACGCTGGCCCGTCCGGTGCCGGCCATCCACCAGGTGTCGTGGGACCTCTCGCTGGCCCAGCCGCTCGACATGGCCGACGGCTCCCGGCGGACCGCGCTGGACCTGCAGTGGGAGCTGTTCGGCAAGGCTCGCGCCTACGCCGAGTCCCACGGCCTCGAGGCCCTCGGGCCCGAGGAGGTCGGCGACGCCGTGCTCAGCCGGTGGGAAGCCGTGCTGTCGGGGCTCGACTCGGACCCGATGACGCTGTCGGACCAGCTGGACTGGGTGGCCAAGCACCGCCTGTACCAGGCGTACCGCGAGCGCGACGGCATGGAGTGGTCGGACCCGCGCCTGGCCGCGATGGACCTGCAGTACCACGACCTCCGACCCGGCCGGTGCCTGGCCCGCAAGCTGGGCCTGGAGCGCCTCACCGACGACGACGAGGTGCGCACCGCCATGACCGAGCCCCCCGCCGGCACCCGCGCCTACTTCCGGGGCCGCTGCCTGGAGCGCTTCGCCCCCGAGATCGTGGCCGCCAACTGGGACTCGCTCGTGTTCGACACCGGGGCCTCGTCCCTGCGACGGGTGCCCATGCTGGAGCCGTCCCGCGGCACGGAGGAGCACGTCGGCTCCCTGCTGGACGAGGCGTCGTCCGCCTCGGACCTGCTCGACCGCCTCGGCCGCTGACCGCCGGGTCCTCAGGGGCCCCGCCAGATGGGGGTCCTCGGGATCCCGTGCAGATGTGCACCCGATCCCGGGGAGGCGCGCGGTACCGTGCACGTGACGCGGAGGTGTACCCCCACATGGCAGAGAGAGAACTCAAGAAGAAGCCGGCTCCCCAGCGTCGCTCGGACGAGGTCGAAGAGGCGCCGGCCTCCACCGAGGCCGGGGAGAAGATCAAGGCGGAGCTGGACGAGCTGCTCGACGAGATCGACGACGTGCTCGAGACCAACGCCGACGACTTCGTGAAGGCCTACATCCAGAAGGGCGGCCAGTAGCCGCCGTGCGTTCCGCACGAGCGCAGTGCCGGCGCGGTCTGCTTGTACGCTGCCGCCCGTGAACCTGCCCCTCTACAGCCCCCAGGACGACCCGGGCCCCAACTTCGCCGAGCTCGTCCGGCGCGCGGGCCTGGTGCCGCCCCTGCCCGACGGCGCGGTCGACGCGCTGGGCCACGGCCCGGGCGGCCTCGCCATCACGCACGGCACCACGTGCGTCGCGGTCCGCTTCGCCGACGGCGTGGTCATGGCGGGCGACCGTCGTGCCACCTCCGGCAACTTCATCAGCCACCGGACGATCGAGAAGGTGTTCCCGGCCGATCGCCACTCGGGCGTGGCCATCGCCGGTGCGGCCGGTCCGGCCGTCGAGATGGTGCGGCTGTTCCAGCTGCAGCTCGAGCACTACGAGAAGGTCGAGGGCTCGCCGATCAGCCTGGAGGGCAAGGCCAACCAGCTGTCGCAGATGGTCCGCAACCACCTGCCGGCCGCCATGCAGGGCCTGGCCGTGGTGCCGATCTTCGCCGGCTTCGACACGCACTCCACCCGGGGCCGCCTGTTCCAGTACGACGTGACCGGCGGCCGGTACGAGGAGCACGACCACGCGGCTACCGGTGCGGGCAGCCTGCACGCCGGCACCGTCGTGAAGCTGGGCTTCCGGGAGGGCCTCGACCGCGAAGCCGTCATCGACCTCGTCCTCCGGGCGCTCTACGAGGCGGCCGACGAGGACTCCGCCACCGGCGGACCCGACCTGCTGCGGGGCATCTTCCCCGTGGTGGCGACCATCACGGCGTCGGGCTTCGAGCGGGTCGGCGAGGACGAGCTCCGCCAGCGCTACGTGACGCTCTACCAGGAGATGGAGGGTGCCCGGGGAGGTACCGAGACCGGCGGCGTCTCCGGCGGGCCCGGTGCGAACGGTGGTGATCTCTGATGAGCACGCCCCCGCCCTTCGCCCCCCGACC
>JAEZAI010000408.1 GCA_023427825.1 Actinomycetes bacterium | reverse complement strand
GCGATCAGCCACAAGAACGCGGACCTGCGCATGGCGGTCCCTCCCCACTCGCTCGTGGTGGGAGGCTAGGACGGCGGCGTCAGGGCAGGTGGGCGATCGCGTCGTCGAAGACGCGGAACAGCGCGGGGCCGCCCTTGTCCTCGCGGGCCAGCACGCCGATCCGGCGGCAGCGCGCGAGCACGTCCCGCGCCTCCCGGCCGGGCCACGGGCGGGGGAGCAGCTCGGGCGGCAGCAGCGGATCCATGTCGAAGCACTCGTTGAAGCGGATCGCGATGTGCAGCGCGCCAGGCAGGAAGTCGTGCTCGGAGATGCGCTCGTGGCGGCGCCGCATGGCCTCGAGCGCGTCCGGCACGTCCCGGTAGGTCTGGATGAACTCCTCGTAGCGGCGGGCCACCTCGTCCAGGGGCCACAGCCGCTCGACCAGCGTGCGCGGGTTGGTCTCGCCGCCGACCTCCAGGTCGTCGGTGGTCAGCGTGCTCACGTGCTCGCCGATGCCGAGCCGCTCCGCCTCGTGGGTGACCTCGGCGGTCCAACGGTGCGGCGACACGTACAGGCCCGGCTGGATCGCCGCGCCGCCGAGGAGACGGAGGTGGTCCCGGAACGCGTCGCGCGCCGCTCGGCGGGACTCAGGGATGGCGAAGGCGACCATCCGCCAGCGCCGGTCCCAGCCGCGGCCGGCGGCGTCCTGCGCGTACGCCATGAGGTGGCGCTGGTGAGTCACCTCGAGGGCCGCCTTGCCCGCCTCGGTGGCCGTGAACACCGCGTCTCGGCCCTCGCCCTGGCGGACGAACAGACCGTCGGCCATGAGCCGCCGCATGCACGACCGGACGGTCTCGTCCGAGATACCGCACTCCGCGGCGACCGGGTAGAGCTCGCTGCCGTGGACCGAGCCGTCCCGGTGCGCCAGCCCCAGGACCATCAGGCGGGTCGGGACCCCGCCGTCGGAGGGGTCGACCGGGAGCGTCGCCGCCTCGGACTCGTCGGGGCTCCCGCTCGCGTCGGTCGTCTTCCCGTCGGTCGTCGTCGGCACGACCGTAGGGTGTCGCTCCCCGTCGGAGCGTGTCAACTACGGGGGATCTGCCTGCCGACGACCCGCTGCGGCCCGTGTACCGTGACCACGACGCAGAGGCGGTTCGGCGGGGGACACCCGCCGGTGGAGCGAGGGGGCACCATGTCGCTGACGGAGCGGGTCAAGGGCAAGATCGACCGGGCGAAGCCGCGGATCACCGAGTGCATCATCTACGCCCGGCCGCTGCCGCTGATCGCGGACGAGAAGCCGCCCGCGGGTGACGACTTCTCCTTCAAGTGCGTCTTCGACCCGACCGACCGGCACCTGCGGCAGCTCGAGACCGACGAGCGCCTGGAGCTCATGAAGCCGTTCTTCGCCCACGGCGGCTGCGTGATCGTCGGCATCCACACGCCGACCGACACGGCCATGGCGAAGATGTGGCTGCTGACGTACACACCCAAGCCGTCGGACGCCAAGCGGGGGCTGCTCCCCATCGACCTGGCCAAGGACGAGGCGTTCCTGCTCGACCTCTGGACGCACCCCGACTACCGGCGTCAGGCGGTCGCCTTCACGATGGCCTACGAGCTCGGTGCCTGTGTCGACGAGTTCTACCCGCAGCTGCGCTGGGTCTACGGCTACGCGCACAAGGACAACGAGGCGTCGCGGAACCTCATGGAGCTGATCTACGGCATGTGGCCGGTCCAGGAGATCAAGGAGATCGAGATCGGCAACTACTGGGTGAGCGTCGTGCCGGGCTCCGACACCCCCAAGTTCGGTCCGTTCTCCAAGAAGGGTCGCCACTCCGGCGACGGCTTCCAGATGCCGGGCCGGCCCCGCAGCGGCGACCTCTACCGCGACTACCACCACAAGAAGGGGTTCGCGAAGGGCATCCGGGAGGCCGAGGTGTCCGACGGCTGGATGTGGCCCGGTCCCGAGTGGTTCGACAACGACCACCCGAAGGACGCCGACGGCCGGCCCGCGACCCCCGAGACGCTGCCCCGCGAGATCTGAGGCGACCGTGCCTCGGTGCCGGACGGTCGCGCTCGTCGCGCTCCTGACGGGCGCCGTGGCGCTGATCGCGGGCTGCACCCAGGACCCCGAGCCCACCGCGTCCGACGAGCGGGCGGACCGGCTGACCCGGCCGGGCATGCACGCCGTCGACCCACCGCCGCTCTCGGAGCGGCACGACGAGGTCCGGGTCGCGGCCGGCGACCGGCTGCTCATCTGGGGCGGCCAGTCGGCCGAGAGCTCGATGACCGGCACCACGTTCGGCGACGGCGCGGTCCTGGACGTCACCACCGGCCGCTGGTCCGAGGTGTCCGAGTCGCCGTTCCCCCACGGCCTGTTCTCGGCGACGGGCGTGTTCGACGGCGAGGAGTTCGTGATCGTCGGCACCGAGTGCGACGAGCGGATCCCCGCGCCGACCACGGGTGAACTCCCGGAGTGCACCGGACCCGCTGCTGCTGCGTGGGACGCGTCGGACGACAGCTGGCGCCGGCTGCCGCCACCACCGCTCTCGAGCGATCGCTTCGGCGTGCCCCGCCTCTCACCCGGCAGCCAGGCCGTCGGCGGAGACGGCAGAGCGGTGTTCGTCGATCGACTCGACGGTGCTGCGATCACGTGGGACCGGGACGGGGAGCGGTGGGGAACCGTCGAACCGCCGGCGGGCGCATGGTCGTGGCCGTGCGCCGACCCCACCCAGCCCTGGGTCGTCGCAGCGCTCGACGACCTCGCAGATCCGCTGGCCGGCGCAGCTTTCTCGGTCCTGCGGCCGGGCGACACGAGCTGGAGCGCGCCCGTGCGCTCCGAGGCCCACATGGGCTCGATCGCGAGCTGCGCCGGCGGCCTCGTCCTGGTGTCGCGATGGGACGGGCGGCTGTCGAGCGGTGCGACCATCGACCCGCTCACGGGTTCCTACAGGTCCGCGTTCGATTCCGACCCGGACGTGGTCGGGCAGGCCGCCGGGATCGGCGTCTGGAGCTTCGTGCAGCTCGATCCGCCACCGGGGTGGAGCGATCGCAGCGTCACCGGCGGGTCCGACGACCAGCCGTCGCTCGTCGTGCAGCTGCTACCCGACGGCCCGACGGAACCGGCCGGCACGCGTTCGAACATCTACACGCTCACCGGGCCGTCGGCCACGTACGTCGGGAAGGGCGTCGTGATCTGCGAGATGGCCCACACCGACGAGTGCCGCTTGTGGGTGCCGCCCGCGGGGGCGAAGCCGGACTGAGTCAGCTCAGCCGGGGTGAAGGCCGCACTCGGTCTTGCCGCGGCCCTTCCATCGACCCGAGCGGGGATCCTCGCCGGGCGCCACCTTCTCGGTGCAGGGCATGCAGCCGATCGACGGGTAGCCCTGGTGGATGAGCGGGTTCACCGGCACGTCGTGGCGCTCGATGTAGTCGTCCACGTCGCCGGCCGTCCAGGTGGCCAGCGGGTTGACCTTGATCAGGCCCCGCAGGTCCCGGGTGACGATCGGCGCGTTGGCGCGGGTCTCGGCCTCGTCGCGGCGGAGGCCGGACATCCACGCGGCCTTGCCGGCCAGGGCCCGGTCGAGCTGGCCGACCTTGACCGCCGAGCAGCAGTTCTCGGGGTCGACCTTCCAGAGCTCGGGGGCGTGGGTGGCCACCGTCATGATGCGCAGGTTCAGGCCGTACCGGCGCCGCACCGTCTCGACGGTCTCGAGCGTCTCGGGGAAGTGGTAGCCGGTGTCGATGAACACGACCTCGATCGCCGGGGCCACCTTGACCGCCAGGTCGATGAGCACGGCGTCGGTCATGGAGGCGGCGAGCGCCAGGTGCGGGCCGAAGCTGTCCGCAGCCCACTGGATGATCCGGGACGCGGAGGTCTTCTCGAACTCGGCGTTGAGCTCTGCGAGCTCCGCGTCGGTGAACGTGGCCGGGGTGAAGGGTCCGGGGGCCGGGTCGAGTCCGCTGGACTCCCCGGCCACGGGGATCGTCAATGCCATCAGACCGCGCACTCCGAATCGCCGATGACGGCCTCGTACGGGCCGGACTCGCCGTAGTCGACGTAGAAGTCGGGGTTGGCGTCCGGTTCGGGGAACTCGTCGAGGTCCTTGAGCTCGGCGCCGACCGCCTTGGCGCCGCCGCTGCGCTCGAGCCAGGCGCCGAACGACTCGCCGTACGAGCGCTCGCCGGCGTAGCGGCCGACGATCCGCACCACGGCCTGCGGCGCCGCCTTGGCCGGCAGGCGCAGCGCCTTCTGGCCGAACTCGGCGCGCTCCTCGCCGACGTAGCCGCCGAGCAGCAGCTGGTAGCCGGGGGCGGACTTGCCG
>JAEZAI010000391.1 GCA_023427825.1 Actinomycetes bacterium | reverse complement strand
GTGCTCGGGCTGTGCGACGACATCCACGTGCTCGACTTCGGCAGCCGCATCGCATCGGGCCCGCCCGAGGCGATCCGCAACGACGTGGCGGTCAACCAGGCCTACCTCGGGACGTCCCACGGACGGGAGGACCCGCAGATCCCGGCGTCGGTCCCTGCCGACTCGCACGAAGGGGTTCCGTCGTGACCGCACCGACCACCGCTGCGACCATCGACGGGCTCGCCCGGTCGGAACGCCTCCGCTGCGACGGGCTCGCCATCGGCTACGGCGACCTCAACGTCGGACGCGACCTGGAACTGGTCGTGCGCCGCAACGAGATCCTCGCCGTGCTCGGGCCCAACGGCGCCGGCAAGTCCACGCTGCTGCTGACGATCGCAGGGTTCCTCTCGCCGCTGGCGGGATCGATCTCGGTCGACGGCGAGCCGCTGCGCGCCGGCTCGGCCCGCCGCGCCAACCGGGCCGGCGTGGTGCTGGTCCCCGACAGCCGTGCGCTGTTCACGCAGCTCACCGCGCTCGAGAACCTGCACCTGGCCGCGCACCGCGGCGGGCCGGGGATCGAGGAGAAGCTCGAGCTGTTCCCCGCGCTCGGCCGCCGAACGAAGGTGAAGGCCGGGATGCTCTCGGGCGGCGAGCAGCAGATGCTCGCGGTGGCCCGGTCGCTGGTGCAGTCGCCCAACGTGCTGCTCATCGACGAGATGAGCATGGGGCTGGCGCCCGTGGTGGTGGAGTCGCTGATGCCCGTCGTCCGTCGCATCGCGGACGAGCACGACGCGGCGATCGTGCTCGTCGAGCAGCACTTCCGCCTTGCCCTCGAGGTGGCGGACGAGGCGGTCGTGCTCGTGCACGGTGACATGACGCTGCGCGGCCCGGCGTCGCAGATCGCCGCCGACCCCTCCGCGCTCGAGGCGGCCTACCTCGGTCACACCCCGACCTGATCGCCGTCCCGGACCGCGCCGCTCGGGAGCGGCGGCCTGCCTCAGCGGTACTCGGGCGTTCGGTTCGTGCGCGCCGGGACCGGCGAGTCCTCGTCGCGGACGTTGCCGATGTTGGTGTACGCCATCCCGTTCTGCAGGGCGATCGAGCGGCTCATGTCGAGCGACTCCCAGATGGCCCGCACCGTGCCCTGGATCGCCCGCGGGTTGCGCGACGCGATGTCGGCGGCGATGCCGTGGGCCCGGTCCCGCAGCTGCTCACCGGGCACGACCTCGGTCACGAGGCCCAGGCGGAGCGCGGTCTCGGCGGTGATGCGCTCCTCGGTGCCCATGAGCGCCCACCGGAGCACGTCGCCGAGCGGTACGCCGCGGTAGATCATGCCGATCGGTTCGAGCGCCGAGACGATGCCGCCGTTGGCGTGGGGGTCGAAGAACGTGGCCTGCTCCGAGGCCACGATGATGTCCGCCTCGTTGAGGAAGTACTGCCCACCGCCGGCGCACATGCCCTGGACCGCGGCCACGACCGGCTTCCAGCACTGGTGGTGGGACTTCGGCGACAGCGTCCGGCCCGGGTCGAAGGTGTTCCAGACGTTCGAGCTGAAGAACCACGTGGTGCCGCCGCGCACGTCCGCGCCGGTGCAGAACGCCTTGTCGCCGTTGGCGCGCAGCACGACCGAGTGCACCGAGTCGTCGTCGCGGACCGTCTCCCACGCCCAGGCCATCTCGGACGCCATCTGGTCGTTCCAGGCGTTGTACGCCTCCGGTCGGTCGAGGGTGATGGTGGCGACGTGGTCGTCGCCGACCTCGAACTCGATGGCCTCGCACTGCATGATCGACTCCTTGCGGATGCTGGGTGGCTGGTGGCGGTCGGGCTCGACGGGTCGGTCGGGCTCAACGGGTCAGCAGGATGCAGCCCGCGATGGGGCCGCCGCCGGCTGCGACGACGGCCACCTCGGGGCGGTCCGCGACCTGGCGTTCGCCGGCCGCTCCCCGGAGCTGCAGGCAGGCCTCGTGGAGCACCCAGTAGCCGTGCATCCGGCCGGCCGAGAGCTGGCCGCCGTAGGTGTTGAGCGGCAGCTCGCCGGCCAGGCCGATGCGGGTGCCGCCTTCGACGAACGGGCCGCCCTCGCCCTCGCCGCAGATGCCGAGGGCCTCGAGCCAGGCCAGCGTGAGGAACGTGAACCCGTCGTAGAGCTCGGCGACGTCGATGTCGGTGGGCCTCAGCTCGGTCCGGCTCCACATCTGCTCGGCCGCATCGGCCGACGCCATCCGCGGGTAGTCGGGCCGGTTGATCCAGCCGCCCGATCCGGGCGAGCCGCCCATGGCCGCCACCCGCACCGGCGGGTGCGGGCAGTCCGGCTCGTGATCGGCCGCGGAGACGACGACGGCCACGGACCCGTCGACCGGGACGTCGCAGTCGTAGAGGCCGAAGGGGGTCGACACCGGCCGGGCGGCCAGGTAGTCGTCCATGGTCATCGGGTCGCGGTAGACCGCCGCCGGGTTGAGCGCCGCGTTCGACCGGGCGTTGATCGCGATCGCGCCCAGCTGCTCCTTGGTGGTGCCGTACAGGTGCATGTGCCGGGCGCAGTGCATGGCCAGCCAGTTGGCGGCCGAGTACGCGTGGTGGGCCAGCAGGGAGCCGATGTCGCCCATGACGGCCGCCACGCGAGCGGCCTCCTCGGACGACATCTGGTCGGGCGGAGGGGCCTGGACCGTGCCGCCCATCATCTGCACCGTGCGGTACACGAGCACGTGCCGGGCGCGGCCCTGCGCGACCGCCAGGAACGCCGACATGACCGGCGAGAGCAACCCACCGGTGTCGAAGCCGCCGCCGGTGTACCGCGTCTCGATCCCGAGGGCGGCAGCCGCCTCGGACGCGGGCGTGTCGCCCATGGTGGAGATGCCGTCGATGTCGTCGACGGTCAGGCCCGCGTCCGCGATGGCGTTCCGGCTCGCCTCGACGGTGAGCTCCAGGGGTCCGACCTCGAGCCGTCGCCCGATGGGGGACAGGCCCAGCCCGGTGATGATCGCTCCGGTCTCGGGAGCGGTCATGCCGCCT
>JAEZAI010000242.1 GCA_023427825.1 Actinomycetes bacterium | reverse complement strand
CAGGGACGCTTCGTCGCGTGCGACGTGACCGACGCGGCTTCGGTCGACTCGGCCGTCGCGAGCGTGGTCGACGGGAGCGGGGGCCTGGACGCGGTCGTGCTCAACTCGACGAGCGGGCTGAGCCCCGTGCCGGTGGAGCTGCCGACCGTGGACCTCGCCGACATGACCGACCACCTGGCGGTGTCGGTCCGGGGGCTCTGGCTGCTGGCCTGCGCCGCGCACCCGCACCTGCGGAGCAGCGGGGGCTCGCTGGTGGTGCTCACGTCGGAGGCCGGGTTCGAGGGCAAGGCCCGCCTGGGTCCGTACGCCGCGGCCAAGGCGGCGCAGCGAGGGATGGTGCGAGCGCTGGCCCGCGAATGGGGTCCGGACGGCATCCGCGTGAACGCGATCGCTCCGCTCGCGAGCACCGAGGCCATGGAGCGGGCGTTCTCGCTCGACGCGGACATGGCCGAGCGCGTGCTCGGTCGGATCCCCCTGGGACGGCTCGGCGACCCGACCGACGACATCGGCGCAGCGGTCGTCGCCCTGCTGTCGGACCGGATGCGGTTCGTGACCGGAGCGACCGTGATGGTCGACGGCGGAAGCTGCCCGATCGCATGAGCGAGCTCGATCCCATCGGCGACGCCGATCCGGCCGAGCGCGCCGCCGACCTGCCCCGGCGCATCGCCGTCGCCGGGCGTGCGCTCGACGACGAGGGTTGCGCCCCGGGCGTCGGCGGGCAGATCAGCGTGCGGGACCCGCTCGGTCGGGGGTTCTTCGCGGTCGCCTTCGAGCTCCTCGGGCGCGTGCGGCCCGAGCGCGTCGCGCTGCTCGACGACGAGCTGCGGCTGCTGCAGGGCCAGCTCCGGCTGCCGGCGGCCATGGGCACGCACGCCGCCCTCTACCGCCGCCGTCCCGAGGTCGGCGCGGTCGTGCACCTGCACGCCCCGAACGTGGCGGCGCTCTCGGCCACGGGTCGGCTTCTCGGCATGCACCACGTGTCGTCGGTGCTGTTCGCCGGCGAGCAGGTGCGCCACGTGGACGACGGCACCGCCCCGCACTCGGCGGTGGTCGACACGCTCGGCGACCACCACGTGGCGATCATGGCCAACCACGGCGCGCTGCTCGTGGCGGACTCGCTGGAGCGCGCGGTCGTCGAGGCCGTGACGCTGGAGTTCTGCGCCGGCGTGCAGCTGGCGTGCGAGGTTGTCGGCGGCGCCACGGAGATCGCCCCGGACGAGGTGGACGCCGGCCGGCGGAACTTCGCCCCGCACCACGTCGCCCACAGCTGGGCCGCCCTCGAGGCGCGGGTCCTCGACGAACGAGCCGACCTGCGGCGGTCGCAGCCGTGGGACGGTCCCGGCGCGGGTGCCGCCGGTGTCACGCAGCGGGTCGGATGGTCGGGACGGTCGGCAGACTGCACCATGCGCTTCACACGCCCCGACATCGAGGACGTCGACGTGGAGTCCTGCCTGGCCAACCTGCACCGGCTGCGGGAGGTCCGCGCCAGCGGCCTGCTCGGGGCACCCCGTTCGGAGCACCTCGACGCGCTGGCGCGTTCGGCCGCGCAGCAGCTCGACGCGCCGATGGCCTGGATGTCGGTCCTGGACGACCACCGGGAGTTCCGCACCGCCTCGTACGGCCGTGCCGACCTGCCCGAGATCCCGCAGGCCGGTCCGGCGAGCGCGTCGTTCTGCCAGTTCGTGGTCGCCACCGACGGCGTGTTCGCCGTGAACGACGCCCGGGTCGACCCGCTCGTGAAGGACCTGGCGCTGGCCGCCTCCGGGCGGATCCGCGCCTACCTCGGCGTGCCCATCCGCCGGAACGGCCAGGTGCTCGGATCGTTCTGCGTCGCGGATATGGAGCCACGCAACTGGACCGACGAGGACGTCGTGGCGTTGGAGCGCGTCGCCGCCGGCGTGGACACTGGCGGGACGTGATCCCGGCCGAACGGAGCGGACAGTGAGCGACACCCATCCGGAGCCAGGCCCCGACGGCCGCGTGCTGCCGCCCGAACGACAGGGCGACCTCCTGGCGATCCAGGACCTCGTCATCGCGTACGGCCACGCCGTCGACGACCGTGACTGGCCGCGCTGGCGGGCGCTGTTCACCGGCGACGCCGAGCTCGACTACACCCACAGCGGGGGCATCGCCGGAGGCATCGACGAGGTGGCGGCGTGGATGCCCGATGCGCTCGGTGGGTTCGTCTGGAGCCTGCACTCGGTGCTCACCCACGAGATCCGCTTCACGGGTCCCGACACGGCGGTCGGTCGGGCGCACCTGTTCAACCGCAACGGCGTGGAGTGGGACGGTCGGACGGAGCTGTTCGACGTGGGCGGCGCCTACCTGGACGAGTACCGCCGTGTCGGCGACGCGTGGCGGTTCAGCCGCCGGTCGGAGCGCACCGACTACATCACCGGCGGCGGGTTCGCTGCGGTCGTGCGGGAGGTGGCGGCCTCGACCGCCCCCGACCGCCGCCCCCCGATCGGCTGACACCCTCCCGCAACAGAGCGTGTGGTGGGTGCGGCGGAAGTCGGTGGCGAACGCGACGTGCGGCCTCCACGATGGTCCGATGTTCGAGGTGCGACGACCCGACGACGGCGAGCTGTGCGGCTTCGTCGACGAGGACGAGCGGGTTGGCGGTTGGCGATCGCTCGCGGTGTTCGGCGGCGAGCTGGGTCGACATGCGACGCGCGCCGACGCCGAGCGGGACGTGCTCGAGCGCGGACTCGCCTCGCTGGCGCTGCGGTGGCAGCTCGTCGATCGCGGCGCGGCCAGCGACGAGGTGGTGTGCATCCAGG
>JAEZAI010000211.1 GCA_023427825.1 Actinomycetes bacterium | reverse complement strand
CGGTGGGGCCGCCGGTCGTCGGTGGCGTCACAGGACCGGTGCGCCCTCGTAGGCGGCGGCGTCGGGGTACCGCTTGGACAGCTCCCCCACCCGGTCGACGAACGTCCGGGCCTGCGTCCCTGCGTTGCCCACGTAGGACGCCGGATCGCCGAGCGCCTCGCGAAGCGCCGCGGCGTCCAGCCCGAGCCGGGGATCGGCGGCGAGCCGCTCCACCAGGTCGTTGTCGTCCCGGCCGGACTCCCGCATGTCGAGCGCCACGGCGACCGCGTGCTCCTTGATCACCTCGTGGGCGGTCTCCCGGCCGATGCCGGCCCGCACCGCCGCCATCAGCACCTTGGTCGTGCCGAGGAACGGCAGGTAGCGCCGCAGCTCACGGTCGATCACCGCGGGGAACGCCCCGAAGCCGTCCAGCACGTCGATCAGCGTCTGGAACGCCCCGTCGGCGGCGAAGAAGGCGTCGGGCAGCAGCACCCGCCGCACCACCGAGCAAGAGACGTCGCCCTCGTTCCACTGCTCGCCGGCGAGCCCGGCCGCCATCGTGAGGTGGCCGTCCAGGATCACCCGGAACCCGTTGATGCGCTCGCAGCTGCGGGCGTTCATCTTGTGCGGCATGGCCGACGAGCCCACCTGGCCGGGGCGGAAGCCCTCGGTGACCAGCTCGTTGCCGGCCATGAGGCGCAGCGTCATGGCCAGCGAGGACGGACCGGCGACGAGCTGCACGAGGGCCGACACCACGTCCAGGTCCAGGGACCGCGGATACACCTGACCCACGTTCGTCATCGTGTGGTCGAAGCCCAGGTGGCCGGCGACCGCGCGCTCGAGCTCGTCCAGGCGGTCGGCATCGCCGTCGAGCAGCTCCAGCTGGTCGAGCTGCGTGCCCACCGGGCCCTTCAGACCGCGGAGCGGGTAGCGCTCGATCAGAACCTCCAGCCGCTCGACGGCCAGCAGCAGCTCCTCGCCGGCGTTCGCGAACCGCTTCCCGAGCGTGGTGGCCTGAGCGGCGACGTTGTGGCTGCGACCCACGATGACCGTGTCCGCGTGCTCCAGGGCCAGATCGGCGAGCCGCACCAGGGCCGCCACCGAACGGTCCCGCACGATCTCCAGACTCGTGCGCACCTGGAGCTGTTCCACGTTCTCCGTGAGGTCGCGGCTGGTCATCCCCTTGTGGGCGTGCTCCTGGCCGGCGAGCTCCGAGAACTCCTCGATGCGGGCCTTCACGTCGTGACGCGTGACGCGCTCGCGGGCCGCGATCGAGTCCAGGTCGACGTCGTCGACCACGGACTCGTACGCCTCGATCGCCTCCTCCGGCACGTCGATGCCGAGCGACCGCTGGGCACGCATCACGGCGATCCACAGCCGGCGCTCCAGGACGATCTTGTGCTCCGCGGACCACAGCTCCGCCATCTCGGGGCTCGCGTAGCGACTGGCCAGGACGTTGGGGACGCTCACCCGTCCATCATCCCCCACCCGGCGGCCTCGGGAACAACGCCATCCGGCGCCTCCGGACCGATGCGGCGCACGGGTTCAAGGTCGGCGCCGATCACGCCGATCCTCCGGGGTGCCCCGGGTTCCGGGGCCGGCCGACGATCGGCCGCCGAGCACGAACCGCCGCGCCGAGATGTCGGCCGAACAGAGAGGTCCCCGCGTGTCCGACTCCTGCGTGAAGCACCCGATGGCCGTCGCCGAGTTCGCGTGCGGCACCTGCGGTCACGACTTCTGCCCCGAGTGCGTGGTGTTCCCGTTCGGACTCTCCAAGCCGCCCATGTGCATCACCTGCGCGCTCGAGAAGGGTGGCGTCAGCCGCCGGGAGACCGGCCGCCCCAAGCTCAACCGACGCCAGATCCGACAGCGCCTCAAGGCCCGCAGCCAGACGACGGTGACCCGCTCCGAGATCCGCAGCTCCGGCATCGGCCACGTCGCCGAGCCGCTGCCGTCGGAGGAGGACCAGCAGTCCGCCCGCTGGTTGGAGGGCGAGCGCGACGCCGAGGAGTTCCCCGGCGGCTGGAAGCAGGTGTTCTGACGGTCCGCCTAGAGGTCCAGCCCGGCGTCCTGGTCCAGGGCGTGGCGCTCGAGACCCTGCTGGTGCTCCGACAGCCGCAGTGCCAGCTCGTCGTCGGCCATCGCCAGCATGCGCACGGCCAGCAGGCCCGCGTTCGCGGCCCCGCCGATCGCCATCGTCGCCACCGGCACACCCGAGGGCATCTGCACGATCGAGTGCAGCGAGTCCACGCCACCGAGATGGCGCGTGGGCACCGGGACGCCGATCACGGGCAGCACGGTCAGCGACGCCACCATCCCGGGCAGGTGGGCCGCGCCACCCGCGCCGGCGATGACCACCTGCAGGCCGCGGTCGCGGGCCGTCCGTGCGTACTCCACCATCCGCAGCGGGCTCCGGTGCGCGGACACGACCCGCACCTCGTGGGGCACGTTGAACTCCGACAGCACGTCGGCGGCGGGCCGCATGGTCTCCAGGTCCGAGGCGGACCCCATGATCACGCCCACCAGCGGGGCCGGACCGATGTCGCTGCTCACGGTGCTGATCCTTCCAGAGCGGGGTCCTCGGGCGCGGCCGTGCGCACCGGCACCCCGGCCAGCACGTCGGCGGCCACCCCGGCGCGGCGACGAGCGGTGCGGACGTCGTGGGCCACGACCGTGACGTGGCCAACCTTCCGACCCGTTCGCGGCGTCTTGCCGTAGAGGTGCACGTGGGCGCCCGGCTCGGCCGCCAGCGCCTCCGCCTGGCGGTCCCGGGGCTCGTGCTCGCCGTCGCCGACGACGTTGACCATGGCGGCCGCGGCGACGCAGTCGGTCGGTCCGAGCGGCCAGTCCAGGACGGCGCGCAGGTGCTGCGCGAACTGCGACGTGGCACTCGCCTCGATCGTCATGTGCCCGGAGTTGTGGACGCGGGGCGCGATCTCGTTGACCAGGACCTCGGGGCCGTCGTCGCCGCGGACCACGAACAGCTCGACCGCGATCACTCCCGTCGCCCCCACCTCCTCCGCCAC
Organism: Actinomycetes bacterium; assembly: GCA_023427825.1. GTDB lineage: Bacteria > Actinomycetota > Acidimicrobiia > Acidimicrobiales > Microtrichaceae > Dermatobacter. The sequence continues at coordinate 260 of JAEZAI010000211.1, read as the reverse complement.
GCTCTCCCCGACCGCACGAGCCCGCGCCGCCAGATCGTCGTCGACGGGCGCCGGCAGCAGGACCTCGTCGCACATGCCGTCGACCTGGACGGTCTCGACCACGGGCCAGGCCGCCACCTCCCCCGATGGCCGCCGCGCCGCCAGGACCGCCAGCTCCACCGCGAGGTCCAGCCGCGGCTCGAGCACGAGCGGGGCCCCCGCCCAGTCGCGCACGAACGGACCGACCTCGTCGGCCGCGAGCATCCAGACGCCCCGGCCGT
>JAEZAI010000142.1 GCA_023427825.1 Actinomycetes bacterium | reverse complement strand
TCGGCCGGGTCTACCGCCACCGCCGAGCCCGTTCCGACCGCGGCGCGGCCCTGATCGAGGCAGCGATCATCCTGCCGGTGCTCATGGTGTTCCTGCTCGGGATCATCGAGTTCGGCCTGGTCTACGCGACCGGTGCGACCGCCACCGGTGCCAGCCGCACCGGCGCCCGGTTGGCCGCCGCCGCCTTCGGCCCGGAGAAGGCGACGCTCTCCACCTCCGCCGGCAACGTCGCGGCCGCCGTGTCCGCCGATCTGGGTGCGCTGACGAGCGCGGTGCCGGTCGGCATGGTCGTCTACCGGGTCAATCCGAGCGGTACCAACGGCGCCCCGTCGGGCGGGTTCCCGTCCGCCAACGCCACGATGAGCGGCGGCTGCACGGCCAACTGCTTCCGCTACAAGTGGGACAACACGACCAAGAAGATGGTCGCCGACGGCGGGCCCGGCTGGACCATGGCGAACTCCTCGGTGTGCAACGCCGCGACCGCCGACTCCGTCGGCGTGTGGGTGCTGATCCGCCACAGCTACCTCACCAAGCTGATCGGTCAGTACAACTACGTCGAGGGCAAGACGATCATGCGGCTCGAGCCCCTGCCGAGCGACCAGTGCTGAAGGGCCCCCGCCGCTCCGAGTGCTCGGGCGGCGAAGCCGGCCGGCTGCGGCGGCGCATCAAGCCCTGGCGCGAGCGCGACCGCCGGGAGCGCGGCATCGCCATGGTGTGGATGGCGCTGACGCTCATCACGATGGTGCTGTTCGCCGGCTTCGCGGTGGACGTGTCCAACTGGTACCTGCGGGCCGAGCGCATCCAGCGCGCCGCCGACGCCGGCGCCCACGCCGGTGTGATCTTCCTGCCCGGCGACATGCCGACGGCGACCACGACGGCCCGCTCGGCGACGGCCCGCAACGGCTACGCACAGGGCGGGGCGCAGAACACCAACGTGGCGGTCACCCAGGAGTCCAACCCCAACCGGCTGCGGGTCAAGATCTCGACCGACGTGCCCACCTTCTTCCTGGGCCTGATCGGCATCGACGACATCCGCATGACCCGCGAGGCGGTCGCCGAGTACGTGGCCCCGATCCCCATGGGTTCGCCCGAGAACCGCCTCCGCAACGACCCCGAGATCGGCTACGACCCGCAGCTCTGGTCGATGGTCGGCGGGCCCAAGTCCAACAAGGAGTGGGGCGACCGCTACCAGGCCAAGGTCTGCAACAGCGGCAACTCGGGCTGCACCGGCACCACCAACGACGAGTACGCGCAGAACGGCTACCTGTACGCGGTCGAGGTCAAGAGCCCGCCGTCGGGCCAGGACCTGAAGATCCAGATCTACGACCCCGCGTTCGTGGACATCAGCTCCAACTGCGGCACCAACATGCTGTCGCTCACGCAGGCGAACAACCTCAAGACGCTCAACCCCACGTACTACGCCGACGCGCCGACGAGGTACGCGCCCGGCATCACGGCCTGGTGCACGGGCGACATCGACCACGAGGGCGCGAACGTCAACACGTCGTTCGTGGTCCGGGCACCCGATGACACCGACTGGAACGACACCGACAACCCGATCATCGACAACACCAACTGCAAGCCGCAGACCTTCAAGCCCTACGACCCCACCACCTCCACGTGGCTGTACGACGCCATGCGGACCGGGCCCGAATCGCTGGTCGACGGCGGGGCGCCGTGGACCCTCGCCGAGACGTTCCGCCGCTGGGTCACCGTGTGCACCGTCCCGGCCTCGGACGTGAAGGCCGGCAAGTACATCCTGCAGGTGCGCACGAACGCGACCGCCGCCGCGCCGACCGTGTACGACGCCTCGGTGAACACCGGGGGCCACAACCGCTACTCGATGAGAGCTGGGTTCGGCACCGGGCTCACCGCGATCAACGGCACGAACGTGACGATCTCCGCCCGGGGGCGCCTGCCGCTGTTCACGAATGCGGATGCAGCGGAGGCAGAGTTCTACCTCGCCCGGGTGCTGCCCAACGACGCCGGCCGCACGCTGCGGATCACGCTGTACGACATGGGCGACGTGAGCGGCTCGAGCACGGGCACGCTGCAGATCATGCCGCCCACCGACTCGGGGCTGTCGGTGTTCTCCGGATGCTCGTTCACGCTGGACGGCGGCACGCCGTCGACCTCGCCGTCGACCTGCAAGGTCAACAACGTCAACAGCGCGAACGGCTACCAGGGCAAGTCGTTGATCATCGACGTGCCGATCCCGACGACGTACAACTGCACGAAGACGTCGGCGACCGGTTGCTGGATCAAGGTGAAGGCCAACTTCACCGGCGGCGTGAACGACGTGACCACCTGGTCCGCCGCGATCCTGGGCAACCCGATCCGCATCGTCGAGTAGCCGGAGCGGCCGGATCCCGACTCCCGCCGCACCGGCCGGTTCAGGCCTGGGCCCGGCTCCGCTCCCACTCCGCGATCGCCTCGCCCATCGGCGTGGACGGCGCGCCGTCGGTGAACGTCCAGATCTCCTCGGCGATCGCCCGCCAGTTGCCACGGGCGCGCAGGTCACCGAACAGCGCGAACAACCCCATGTTGATGCGCTGCACGATCACCATCGACGGCGGCAGGTTGGCCGCCTTCATGATCTCGGCGTGCGGACCGGTGAGGTCGAAGAAGCGCCGGACCGAGTCGGAGGACCATTCGGGCGTGATCTCCATGGCCGCCGGCTCCATCACGAACTCGTAGAAGTGCCCGAAGTACTCCACGAGCTCGTCATCGGACACGTCGAGGTCGGGTGACAGCAGACCGATCCGCTCGATCACCTTGCGGAACCGCGGGACGTCGCGATCGAGCACCATCGCCTGGATCATGTCCTCGAAGTCCCGCACCTCGTCGGGGGTGAAGCGCTTGCAGAGCCCGAAGTCCAGGAACGTGATCCGCCCGCCGGGGTGGAACAGGTAGTTGCCGGGGTGGGGATCTCCGTTGAACGCGTGCAGCTGGTAGATCCCGCCGAACGCGAAGCGGTACAGACA
>JAEZAI010000654.1 GCA_023427825.1 Actinomycetes bacterium | reverse complement strand
CGGTGGCGCGCTCCTGGTGGCGGGCGCCCGCCGGCTCCATCCGCGTGCCGGCGGCCGCCACGCCGTCGTCGGCCGTGCGCAGCCGACGACGAGCCCCTGCGGCGATCCGCTGCACGTCGCGGTCGAGCGCATCACCGCGCCGGTCTAACGGTGCAGCGCCGCGGTGCCCGTCCGGTGCGCGACGCGGGCCAGGCGGTGCTCGGCGCGCACCAGCCGACCGCCGACGCCCGATCGGACGGCGGCCCAGGCGTCCACCACGCGACGCTCGGCGTCGTGGACCGTCCGCACGACGGCGCCTGCCGCGGCCGTCGGCGTCTTGTGCGCGGTGTGCGCCACCTCGTCCGCCACCGACCGGTCGGTCTCGTGGCCGATGCCGGTGAACACGGCGACCGGACAGGCCGCGATCGCACGAGCGACGTCCTCGTGGTCGAAGGCCACCAGGTCGGTCGCAGCGCCGCCGCCCCGGACGAGGAGCACGACGTCCACGCGGTACGCCGCAGCCGTCCGGAGCGCCGCGACCACCGAGGACGGTGCGTCCGCGCCCTGGGTGCGGGCGTCGAAGGTGCTGACCCGGAACCCTACGCCCGAGCTCTCCAGCTCGTGCAGGGCGTCCGCGTGCGCGGCGCTCCCCGTGCTCGTGACCAGCCCCACGTGCAGCGGCACCAGGGGCAGTGCGACGGCGCCGTTGCGGCGCAGCAGCCCCTCCTCCTCGAGCGCGGCGAGCAATCGCACGCGCTCCTGGCCCAGCAGCCCGAGCGTGAACGCCGGGTCGATGCGGTCCATGACCAGCTGCACGCTCGACCGCGCCGGATAGGTGGCCAGTCGCCCGCCGATCCGGACGCGGATGCCGTCGTTCATGCGGATCGGGTCGCCCTGCGAGCGCAGGAAGCGGTTGACCAGTTGGCGTTGCGAGTCGAACAGCGTGACCGACAGCGACGCTCGGTTGGCGTCCCCCCGTTCGTCGTCGGGGTCGACCAGGCGGAAGTAGACGTGACCGGCCTTGGACCGGCTGATGTCGGTCAGCTCGCCCTCGACCCAGACGACCTCGCCGAAGACGTGGGTGAGCAGCCCGTTGAGGGCTTCGTGCAGCTCCCCGACGGACCAGGTCTGCGTCTCGATGGTGCGCTCAGCCCTTGTCGCCGGAGGGTTCGACGTGGCGCACGACCAGCACCGGGATCGTGCTGTGCCGCAGCACGTACTCGCTGATCGAGCCGATCACCACGCGCTTGAGCCAGCCCTTGCCGTGCGAGCCGACCACGATCACGTCGGCGTCGATCTCGCCGGCCACGTGGATGATCATCTGGCCCGAGGCGCCCTCGACCAGCTTCCGCTCGACGATCGCCGGATCGACCTGGATGGCCGCGATCGTCGTTGCCAGCTCGTCGTCGCCCTCGTCGAGGATCGCGGAGCGGGCCTGCTCCGCCTCCGCTGGCGACAGCAGGTCGCCCTCGAAGCCGCCGGCGCCCGAGTCCTCGGCCACACTCGTGTCCGCCACCGTCAACAGCGTCACCTTGGTGGGGTTCAGCAGGGCGCAGCCCTTGCGAGCGGCCTCGATCGAGACTTCGGAGCCGTCGGTGGCGATGAGTGCGTGCACGGGACCTCCCGGACTCCCGGGCCGCTCCCGGGTCGGCACCACCCTAGAGGCATCAACCCAGCGGGAGACCCTGCTGGTCGACGGACCCGCCCGCGGCGTCGCCGTCGGCGTCGAGGCCCAGGTCGTCGTCGAAGGGCACGCCGTCCACCTCCACGACCTCGTCCGACACCTCGTCCACCCGCTCCACGCGGATGGGGCCGCCCTGCCGGCCGTCGGGCGCCGCGGGGTCCCCGCCGCCCACGAGCACGCGGTAGAGATCCGCGTAGAGGCCGCCCTGCGCGAGCAGCTCGCGGTGGGTGCCGCGCTGGACGATCCGGCCGTGGTCGAGCACGACGATGAGGTCCGCGCCGACGATCGTCGACAGGCGGTGTGCGATCACGACCGCGGTCCGACCCTCGAGCGCGTCGGCCAGGGCGGCCTGGACGGCGGCCTCGTTCTCGGTGTCGAGGGCGGAGGTCGCCTCGTCGAGCACGACGATCGCCGGGTCCTTGAGCAGCAGGCGGGCGATCGCCAGCCGCTGCTGCTCGCCGCCGCTGAGCCGGTAGCCGCGCTCGCCGACCATCGTGTCGAACCCGTCGGGCAGCGCCTCGACCACCTCGAGCACGCGGGCGGCCCGGCACGAGGCCCGCAGCTCGTCGTCGGTGGCGTCGGGCCGGGCGTACCGGAGGTTGTCGCCCACGGTGGCGTGGAACAGGTGGGGGTCCTGGGACACCACGCCGATGGCCCGCCGCAGGCTCGCCTGGGTGAGGTCGCGGACGTCGTGGCCATCGAGGACGACCGCGCCCTCGCTCACGTCGTAGAGCCGGGGGATGAGCGCCGCGATCGTCGACTTGCCGGCGCCCGACGGGCCGACGAGCGCCACCGTCATGCCGGGTCGGATGTCGAGGTCGATGTCGTGCAGCACCAGCGGTGGGCCGCCCTCGGGCTCGGCCTCGGGCGCTCCGGTCTCGAGCGAGCGGATCGTCCCCTCGCTGGCGCCCGGGTAGTGGAACGAGACGTGGTCGAAGCGCACCGCGCCCTGCGGGCGGAGCAGCTCGACCGCGTCGGGCCGGTCGGCGACGGGGTTCACGGAGTCGAGCACCTCGAACACCCGCTCGAAGCTGACGAACGCGCTCATCACGTCGACCCGTGCGTTGGTCAGGCTGGTGAGCGGGTCGTAGATGCGCGTCACCAGCGCGGTCAGCGCCACGAGCGTGCCGATCGAGATGTTGCCGTCGATCACCTGGAGGCCACCCAGCAGGTACACGGCGGCGGTCCCGATCGCGCCGACCAGCGCCATCATCACGAGGAACCACCGTGAGTACATGGCGGAGCGGATGCCGATATCGCGCACGCCGGCGGCCTTGGTGCCGAACTCGCCGGTCTCGCGGTCGTGGTCACCGAACAGCTTGACGAGCTGGGCGCCCGACACGCCGAACCGCTCGGTCATCTGCGCGTTCATGTCGGCGTTCAGCTGCATGGAGTCCCGGGTCATGGCCTGGAGCCGACGACCCACGCGCTTGGACGGGATGAGGAAGAGCGGCAGCAGGAGGATGGCCACGATCGTGATGCGCCAGTCGAGGGCGATCATGGCCACGAGCGTGAACGCCAGTGTGATCACGTTGGAGACGACGGTGCCCAACGTGCCGGTCAGCGCCCGCTGCGCGCCGATCACGTCGTTGTTGAGGCGGCTGACGATCGCCCCCGTCTGCGACCGCGTGAAGAACTGCATGGGCATGCGCTGCACGTGGTCGAACAGCGCCTTGCGCAGGTCGTAGATCAGGCCCTCGCCGATGCGGGCCGACCAGTGGCGCTCCAGCAGCGACGCCGCTGCGGTGAGCAGGGCGGCGCCGACGACGACCGCCCCGAGCACCACGAGCAGGCCCTTGTTCCCCTCGGGGATGGCCGTGTCGATGATCGAGCGGAACAGCAGCGGCGGCACCAGCGCCAGGCCGGCGCCGATGGCGATCATCACGACGAAGCCGATCAGCTGGCCGCGGTACGGGCGGGCGAAGCGCCCCACGCGGCGCACCAGCGCGCGGTCGAGCGTCATGCCCTCCACGGACGTCGGGTCCTGGTGCATGATCCGCCATGCGGACATCGGCCTCACCCGGCCGAACCTACCGCCGGCCCCACGGACCCCACCCGCCGGGACCCGGCGGCTTCCACAGGTGTCGCGGGACCAGCGCTTTGGATCGGCGCCGGGGCCCGGGCAAGCTGTCCGAATGCCCGAACGACTGGTCACCTCCTGGCGCCTGGCCTCGCCCCGGTACCGGGTGGCGATGTTCGCGTCACTCGCGATGGCGCTCCTCGTGCTCGTGGCCCGGCCGGCGGACGCCGCGGCGGTCGCCGGTGCAGCCGCCGAGGCGGGTGAGGAGCTGCTCTCGTGGTGGCAGGCGATCATCCTCGGGATCGTCGAGGGCGTCACCGAGTACCTGCCGATCTCCTCCACGGGCCACCTGCTCGTCGTGTCCCGGCTGCTCGGGCTGCCGAGCGAGGAGGGCAGTGCAGGTCTCGACGCGGTCAACACCTACGCGGTGGCCATCCAGTTCGGGGCGATCCTGGCGGTCGTCGGCCTGTTCTGGAAGCGCTTCGTGTCGATGATCAAGGGTCTGTTCGGCCGTGACGCCGCCGGTCGCCACCTGCTGATCGTCCTGGTGATCGCGTTCCTGCCCTCCGCGATCCTCGGCTTCCTCTTCGACGACGCCATCGAGGACGCCCTGTTCGGCCCGTGGCCGATCGTCGCCGCCTGGGTCGTCGGCGGCATCGTGATCCTGGTGCTCGAGCGCAGCGGCCGGATCCCCGACCGCGGTCAGAAGGCCGAGCCCGGCACCGACCCGCTGCTGGACATCACCTACCGCCAGGCGCTCATCATCGGCGTCGCCCAGTGCCTGGCGCTGTGGCCCGGGACGAGCCGGTCGCTGACGACGATCCTGGCCGCACTGCTGCTCGGCGTGGCCGTGCCGGCCGCGGTCGAGTTCAGCTTCCTGCTCGGCTTCGCCACGCTGACCGCGGCGTCGGTGTTCAAGATGGCCAAGGACGGCGACGTGCTCATCGAGCAGTTCGGGGTCCTCATGCCGCTGCTCGGCGTGTTCGCCGCGTTCGTGTCGGCGGTGGTCGCCATCAAGTGGCTCGTCTCGTATCTGGAGCACCACGACCTCAAGATCTTTGCCTGGTACCGCTTCGCGGCGGCGGCCATCACGGCCGGCCTCCTCCTGGCCGGCACCATCTGACGACCCGCTTCCGTTTCTGACGACGGCGGACGACCGCAGCGGTACTCAGGTGTCCGGAGAACGGGGCCGGGCCGGGCCGGCGACGTTCGCGGTCAGCTGGCCTCGGCGTCCACGTCGACCGCGGCGCCCGCGAACTGCGCGTTGTAGAGCCGGGCGTAGGCGCCGTCCGCGGCGAGCAGCTCCTCGTGGTTGCCCTGCTCGACGATGTGGCCGTGCTCCATCACCAGGATCGTGTCCGCGTCCCGGATGGTCGACAGCCGGTGGGCGATCACGAAGCTCGTCCGGTTGCTGCGCAGCGCGGCCATCGCCCGCTGGATGAGCACCTCGGTGCGGGTGTCCACGGAGCTCGTCGCCTCGTCGAGGATCAGGATCGTCGGATCGGCCAGGAACGCGCGGGCGATCGTCAGCAGCTGCTTCTCGCCGGCGGAGACCGTGCCCCCCTCGTCGTCGATGATCGTGTCGTAGCCGTCGGGCAGCGAGTGCACGAACCGGTCGACGTAGGTGGCCCGCGCCGCCTCCAGGATCTGGTCCTCGGTGGCGGTCAGGTTGCCGTAGGCGATGTTCTCGCGGATCGTCCCGCCGAACAGCCACGTGTCCTGCAGCACCATGCCCATGTGGCGGCGGAGGTCCTGGCGCCGGATCGTCGACGTGTCGACGCCGTCCAGCAGGATCGCTCCCGAGTCGACGTCGTAGAACCGCATGATCAGGTTGACCATCGTGGTCTTGCCCGCGCCCGTCGGTCCCACGATCGCCACCGTCTGGCCGGGCTCGGCCACGAGCGACAGGTCCTCGATCAGCGGCTTGTCCGGGTTGTACGAGAAGTCGACCTCGCGGAACTCGACGCGGCCGCGGACGTCGACCTGCGACAGGTCGGTCGTGGCGTCGTCGGGCTCCTCGGGCGCGTCGAGCAGCTCGAACACCCGCTCGGCCGAGGCGATGCCCGACTGCATGACGTTGATCATCGAGGCGAGCTGCGTGAGCGGTTGGGTGAACTGGCGGGAGTACTGGATGAACGCCTGGATGTCACCGATGTTCATCGTGCCGTTCGTGACCATCAGGCCACCGAGCAGCGCGATCAGCACGTAGTTGACGTTCCCCAGGAACATCACCGACGGCTGGATGGAGCCCGACATGAACTGGGCCGCCGCGCTGGCGTCGTAGAGCTCCTCGTTCTTCTGGCGGAACCGCTCCTCGACGTCCGCCTGGCGGTTGTACACCTTGACGAGCGCGTGGCCCGTGAAGGCCTCCTCCACCTGGGCGTTGAGCATCCCGGTGTGGCGCCACTGGTCCACGAAGCGCTGCTTGGAGCGCGACGTGATCGCCCGCATCGTGACGATCGTGACCGGGACGATGATCACGGTCACGAGCGCGAGCTTCCACGAGATCGTGAACATCATCACCAGCACGCCGACGAGCTGGAGCGACGACGAGAGCAGCTGGCTCAACGTCTGCTGCATGCTCTGCGCCAGGTTGTCGATGTCGTTGGTCACGCGGCTGAGCAGGTCGCCGCGCGGTTGGCGGTCGACGTAGCTGAGCGGCATCCGGCTGAGCTTCGTCTCGACGTCCTCGCGCAGCCGGTACATGGCGCGCTGGACGACGCCGGCGACGAGCCAGTTCTGCAGGTACGACAGGCTGACCGCCACGACGTACACGCCGGCCGCCAGGAGCAGGATCCGGTGCAGGTGGCCGAAGTCGATCCCCTCTCCGCCCCCCATCTGGTCGATGACGCCGTCGACGATCGTCTGCGTGGCCGTGCCCAGGATGCGGGGTCCCAGCACCAGCAGGCCCACGCTGACGATGCCGAGGAGCACGACGACGATCACGCCGACCCGCTCGGGCGCCATGCGCGACGCCAGCCGGCGCACGCTGCCCTTCAGGTCCTTGGACCGCTCGAGCGGCATGCCCGCCGCGCCGAAGCGCCCCATTGCGCCGCGCGTCCCCTCGTTGATCTTGGCCGCCTGCTCGGAGGAGGACTCGCTCTCGCTCATGCCGCACCCCCTCGGGGGCTGCGCCCCCGGACCCCCTCGGCGGCTGACGCTGCCCGCCACTCGCTGGCGCTCATGCCGCCTCCTCCGCCGTCAGCTGCGACGCCACGATCTCCGCGTACGTCGGGCAGGTCTCGAGGAGCTCGGTGTGGCTACCCAGCCCCATTGTCAGGCCGTCCTCGAGCACCAGGATCTGGTCCGCGTGTCGGATGGTCGACACCCGCTGGGCCACGATCACGGTCACCGCGTCGGCCACCACCGGTTCCAACGCGGCCCGGAGCCGGGCATCGGTCGCCAGGTCCAGGGCCGAGAACGAGTCGTCGAACAGGTAGATGCCGGGGCGCCGCACGAGGGCCCGGGCGATCGCCAGGCGCTGGCGCTGACCGCCCGACACGTTGGAGCCGCCCTGGGCGATCCTGGACTGCAACCCGTCCGGCATGGCCCGTACGAAGTCCTCCGCCTGCGCGATCTGCAGCGCCTCCCAGAGCTCGTCGTCGGTCGCGGACGGGTTCGAGTGGCGCAGGTTGCTGGCGACCGTGCCGGAGAACAGGAACGGCTTCTGCGGCACCAGGCCGATGCGGCTCCACAGCAGCTCCTGGTCGAGCTCGCGCACGTCGACGCCGCCCACCGCCACCGTGCCGGCGGTGGCGTCGTACAGGCGGGGGACCAGGTCGATCAGCGTCGTCTTGCCCGAGCCGGTGGAACCGATGATGGCGAACGTGGTGCCCGGCAGCGCCTCGAACGACAGGTCGCAGAGCACGGGGTGCTCCGCCCCCGGGTAGCGGAACTCGACGTGCTCGAAGCGCAGCCCGGGACGCTCGACCAGGTCGGTGACGGGGTCGACCGGCTGTGGGACCGAGGACTCGGTGTGGAGCACCTCGCCGATCCGGTTGGCGCTGACAGATGCACGCGGCGTGAGCACGGCCACGAAGGTGCCCATCATCACCGACATGAGGATCTGGATGAGGTAGCTGAGGAACGCGATCAGCGCGCCGATCTGCATCTTCCCGTCGGCGATGCGGTCGGCGCCGAACCAGATGGCGGCCACGCTCGACAGGTTCAGCACCGCCACCACGATCGGGAACATGAACGCCATCAGACGGCCGGCGCCCAGCGACGTGGCCGTGAGCTGCTCGTTGGACCCGGCGAACCGGGCGGCCTCGTCGTTCTCCCGCACGAACGCCCGCACCACCCGGATGCCCGTGATCTGCTCGCGCAGGATCTCGTTGATGCGGTCGATCCGGTCCTGCATGACCTGGAACAGGGGGATCATCCGCACGACGATCGAGCCGATCGCGATCACCAGCACGGGCACGCTGACCAGGAGGAGCAGCGAGAGCGTGCCGTCCTCCCGGACCGCCATGATCACGCCGCCGACGATCGTGATCGGCGCCGCCACCAGGAGGGTGCACGTCATCAGCACGAGCATCTGCACCTGGGTGACGTCGTTGGTGATGCGGGTGATGAGCGACGGTGCGCCGAACTGGGCGACGTCCTGGGCCGCGAACCCGGTCACCTTGTGGAAGAGCGCACCGCGGACGTCGCGCCCGAACGCCATCGCGACCTTGGACCCCACGTAGACCGCTCCGACCGCGAACACCACCTGCACCAGGGTGACGGCGAGCATGATCCCGCCGACCCGCCAGATGTAGTCGGTGTCGCCCGTGATCACGCCGTTGTCGATGATGTCGGCGTTGAGCGTGGGCAGGAACAGCACGCACATCGTCTGCACCGTGGTCAGCGCGAGGACCACGAGCAGCCGTTTGCGGTAGGGCCGCAGGAAGTCCCGCAGCATCTCGATGAGCATCGTCAGTCGGAACCCTTCATCTCGTGGGACAGCACGTCGAGAGCGTTCAGGACGTGGTCGATCATCTGGGAGTCGTCATCGGTGGCGAGCCACCGGCGCGTGGCCACCCGGACGGCGGCCATGGCGGCGCCGGCCAGGACCGCTGCGCGCGTCTCGGGGTCGTCGCGGTCGGCGAGGCGGGGGAGTATGACGGCCGCCAGCCCCTCCTCCCACGCGATCTGGCGCTCGACGGAGCGCGAGGCGAGCGACGGCGAGTCGTGCATGATCCGTGCCCGCTGCACCGCCCGGCCGCGGTCCGCCTGGTAGTCACGGGCCAGGGACTGCAGCGCCTCGCGCAGCGACCGCAGCACCGGCTCGTCCGCGGGACGTGCCGCGAACGCGGCCAGGAGTGCGTCGCGGTGGGCCCGGGAGTCGGCCAGGAGCAGGTCCTCCTTGGTCTCGAAGTACCGGAAGAGCGTGCTCTTCGAGACCTCGGCGTGCTCCGCCACCTCGTCGACGGTCACGTTGTCGAAGCCGCGCTCGGCGAACAGCTCGAACGCGGCCTGCTGCAGGCGCTCGCGCTTCTGCTCCTTCTTCCGCTCGCGCAGCCCCGGCCGTTCCTCTGCGGGAGGGACGGGGGGTGCGGCTTCGTCGGCGGCGGGGGCGGGGTGGACCGGAATATGGGTGTGAGTGCTGTTTGACACCGGGTGC
>JAEZAI010000648.1 GCA_023427825.1 Actinomycetes bacterium | reverse complement strand
ACGGCCGTCCCGCTGCCGTTGACGTCGTTCACCGACGACAGGTAGCCCGCGAGCGGCAGCGGCAGACGCCGCACGCCCTGGTCGTCCCATCGGACGGCCACGCTCGTCGCTCCGGAACCCGACGTGCCGACGGCGAGGCCGGACTCGTTCCGGTCGCTCACGCCGCCGGTGCCGTGACCGGGCAGCAGGGGCAGCTCGGTCCGACCGCCGTCCGGCGTCCACACGACCGGGACCGAGTTCGTGGTCCCCGGGACCGGCACGCTGCCGGCCATCGTGCCGTCGAGACCGAGCGCCGTGATGCGCCCGTCGCCGACGGGCGGCGTCGTCACCGATCCGTGCTGCCAGATGACATCCCGGGTGTTGTCGACGCGTCCGACGGCGACGCCGCGGTCGGTGATCAGCCGAGCGGAGCTCTGCTTCGCGCCGCCGTCCGGCTGCAGCTCGATCGCCATCCAGGCGGCATCGTGGGCCACGGTGACCCGTGCCACCTCCGTGGTGGTCCGGCGACCCGAGTTGTCGGTCACACGCACCCGGATCCGGTAGGTGCCCTGACGGAGGTCGTCACCGGCGGGGTTGCCCGTGCGACGCTCGAACGTCGTGGCGCCAGGGGTCGACGCGGCCATCTTGGCCGGCAGCCACGTGGCGCCGTCGGTCCAACGTTCGCCGTTCCAGGAGCGACCGTCCACGTCGGTGAGCTCGATGTCCACGGCACCCGTGCCCGAGGTCATGTCGCTCGCGGTGCCGGCGATCGATGCCAGGTCCGCCACGGTGCTGTCCGGGTACGGCGTCCGGAGGGCGACGGCCGGCTCGTCGATGTCGATGCGGACCGGAAGGGTCCGAACCGGCTCGAGCGTGCCGTCGTTCGCGGTGGCCTGGAAGTGCAGCTGCGTCACGCCCGGTGCGGAGATCCGCGCCGAGGCCTGCGCACCGTCGACCGTCGTCGCGGGGATCGAGGTCGCACCCTCGGCCCACCAGGTCACCGAGCGGACACCACCAGCGGCCTCTGCCGACAGCTGGACGTCGACCGGTCCCGAGTTCCAGCCGCGGTCGCTCGCCGCGGGATCGCGGGTGGCCGTGGTGAGCGGCGTCGTCGGGACGGCGTCCAACGCCATCTCGACCATGGACGAACGGTTACCCGAGGCGTCCGTGGCGAAGGCGCGGAGCGTGGTGGCGCCGGCGGGAGCGGCGAACGGACCGTCGTAGGTCGTGAAGTCGCCGCCGGTCGACACCTGCACGTCCACGGAACCGGGTCCGTCGTCGGTGACCGAGAGGGCGTAGCGACGCTGGGCACCGGCGCCGATGGCGGTCACCGTGAGCTGCGGCGCGGTGACGTCGGCAGCCTGCGCACCGGTGACGTCCACGCTGGGCGACACGGGCGAATCGACCTCGCCGTCGCCGTCGCGGTCGACCCGGAGGACCGGGGTGCGGTTCGGCATGAGCTCCAGCTCGGCCGGACCCTCCGGCACGTCGGCGTCGGTCCAGCGGACCGCCCGGCTGGGCGACTGCTGCGTCCCGTCGAGCAGCTCGAGCTCCAGCGGCTCGCCGGTGGCCCGGAACGCGACGCGGTACGTGCGCTCCGAGGACATCGGAACGGCCGCCATGCTCCCGTCCTCGACGTTCGACGCGTACTGCGTGACGCCGGGGACCTCGGCCTTGGTCTCCGTCGGCGGGGTGACGTGGTTGCGATCGTCGCTGATCGTCACGTCGGTGCCACCGAGCATCCGCACGTAGCGGAAGGAGTGGGCCTCGTCGGGCGCCGCTGCGGAGGCGAGACCCGGCGACGAGCCGGTGCAGCTGTCGAGGTCCTGGTTCTCCGTGCCGATCGGCCCTGTGTAGATGCCGCCGGGCATGTCCTTGGCGCTCGGCGTGGTCAGCAGCTGGTCGAGGCGGGCCAGGGCGTCACGATTGCCGGTGAGGCCGGTGTGCTCGGTCGCATCGTTGTCGGCGGTCGACCCGGCCTGCAGGACGCGGACCTCGGCATCGGGTGCGTTGAGGTCACGGCCGCGCCCCACACGGGTGGCGCTGACGAGCGGGACGGTGCCGTCGCCGCAGACCAGCTCCTGCTCGATCACGTCGCGATCGGTGCAGCCGCTGAACAGGCCGCACACCACGCGGTTGCGGGCCACGACGGTGCCGATCGTGTTCCGGCCGGCCTGCAGGCCGACGAAGTGCGTGATGTCCACGTCGGTGCGCAGCTGGCTCCAGTCGGCCTGGTTCGGCTGGATCTGGAACGACTCGGCGGTGGTGCCCGGAAGGAAGACCGGGTTGTCCTTGTCGAGCAGCGCCTTCATCCGCTGGAACGTGTAGCGCTGCCAGTTCTGGCCGTCGCCGTTCAGGTCCGTACCGGCCTCGAGCAGCACCGGCTCGGTGGCGAGCTGCTCGTAGTACGGGCCGGCCATCAGCTGGTGCGCGGCGGTGAAGCTGCCGGCGATGTGGCGGACGGCCTCGTTGGAGCCGTTCGCCGGCCACTTGAGGAACTCGCCCGTATAGAGGACGTTCACCAGCTTCGTCGCCCCGAGCCACGGCGCGCCGAACGTGATGAGGCGCTCGACCGGTGCATCGTCGCCCTGGTCGAGCAGGTAGCGCTGGGCCACCAGGCTGCCCATCGAGTGCGTGATGATGTTGACCTCGCGATCCGGCCAGAGCTTCCGGATGCAGCCCATGAAGTCCGCGAGCTGCAGCGCGCTGTCCCGGTTGTCCTTCCGCCAGTCGTAGGCGAACGTGAAGAGGTTCGAGCCCTCCTGCGACGTGTCGCAGCCGTCGGCGGTGAACCGCTGGAGGCGGCCCTCGACGCGGTACGGCCGGAACCCGGTCATCTCCAAGTGGCTCAGGAGGTCGTCGTAGATGACGAGCGACTTGCTGGCCCCGCTGCCGAGGCCGAAGCACTTCTCGTCCCGCAGGGGCGCGAAGGCCCTGAGGTCGTCCATGCCGCGGCCGTTCTCGAGGTCGTCGGGCCAGAGGCTCAGGTGCATGCGGTCCTCACCGCACGCCAGCCACTGCTGCGCTCCCTCGTCGCCGCGATCGGGGGTCGGCGACCCGGCGACCTGCGAGATGCGGCTCGCGCCGGCGCCGTGCACGAACACGACCGGGTTCACCGGCCGCGCCAGGAAGGCCGAGGCGGCGCCCTGCCAGTCGACGTCACCGGTGATCACACCGTCGGCGTTGATGCCCCGCGCGACCTGCAGGCGGACGGTCGGCTCTGCGACCAGTCGGTCGAGACGACGGAGCTTGCCACCCTCGTAGGCGACGGCTGCGGCGCCCCCGTTCTCGAGGTCGACGGCTCCGACCGCGACGCCGGACGGGTTGATGTCGAAGATCGAGACCCGCTGGTCGGGTCCGGCGACCAGGTCCTTGCGGCCGGTCGATGGGTTCACGAGGTAGGTGCTGAACGGGGCGTTCTCCTCGAGGGCGACATGCATCGCGATGGTGCCGTCGTCGGCGATCGCCATCCCCTCCGACTGCACGGCACCGAACACGTTCAGCTCGGTCGGGGCGCCGCCGACCCACTTCACGGCGCGGGTCTCGTTGCCGTGGGGCTCCACCCAGTGGATCGTGCCGACGACCTCTCCCGTCTCGGTGATGGCGTCGGGCGAGAGGTTCACTCCGACTTCTTCCGGGCGGGGGTTGCCCAGGGCCGTCCGCGAGCCGTCCGCGTGGACGACTGCGGTCTGCAGCAGCACGTCGCCGCGGGAGTTCACGGCCCTCGGCGAGAGCGCGAGACCGCTGTTGGTGTTCTGGACCAGGCGCGTGAAGTCGCCGAGGTTGCCCTCCTCGTCGGGGACCCACGTACCCAGCCAGCTGCCCTCCTGCGTCGACTGCGAGTTGCTCGCCACCGCGGCGATCGTCCCGTTCGGGGCGATGCCGGCGACCGTCACCCGGTCGAGCGAGCCACCGACCTCGAGCGCCTCGAACGGCTGACCGGGGCGCGCCCGGAACGCCTTCGGCACGCCTTGGTAGACGTAGTTGCCGGCGATCGTGCCGTCGTCCGCGATGCCGACCGGGTCCACCTGGGTCACGCCCGGAACCGATCCGAAGGCGTCCGCGAGCTGGTAGCCGGCCATCGGGGCGACGAAGACGCGATCGGACGCGAGCGCGTTCACCGCTGACGTCGACGACACGTCCTCGGCGGACACCGTGGGCGACGGGAGCGCCAGCGTGGCCGCGGCGACCGCGATCGACACGGCGGCGGCGACCGACGACAGCAGTCGCCCTGCCGTCGGCGGCCTCCGTCTCGGGCCCGGCGGCGCGGTCGTGGTCGGGTCGCCTGCTTCGCTGCGGTCGGTGCGGACATCCATCGGACG
>JAEZAI010000636.1 GCA_023427825.1 Actinomycetes bacterium | reverse complement strand
GTCTGGAGGTGCATCAGCACCCTGATGCAGCGCGGCGTCGCGCCCTCGATGGCCAGCTCCCGCGCGCAGATGAGCGGCACGTCGCCCAGCCCGATCGCCCGGGCCGCGGTGGCCGGGAAGACCGACGTCAGCTCGTCGGTCGCGGTGAACAGGATCGAGATGATGTCGTCGTGGTCGACCCCGTTGCGCTCGATCATCAGGCTGACCAGCTCGACCACGCGCGCGCCGACGTGGTCGGCATCGTCGAGGTCGAACGTGGTGGCGCCACGCAGGGCGCGCACTGCAACAGGCATGGCGGGCGATCCTACCGTGGAGGCTCGGCGGGCCCGTCCGGCGTTCGGCGGACGGCGCGCTCCAGGCTGCGGACCTCGTCGCGGGTCAGCTCCCGCCACTCCCCCGGGGCCAGGTGCGGGTCGCGGAGCGGTCCGATCCGGGTCCGGACCAGGCGCACGACGGGATGCCCGACGGCCTCGCACATCCTCCGGACCTGCCGGTTTCGGCCCTCGTGGATCGTCAGGCGCAGCACTCCGGGCTGCAGCTCCGACACCTTGGCCGGCGCCGTCATGCCGTCGTCGAGCTCGACGCCCTCGCGGAGCCGGCGCAGCACCCCTCGCCCGGGCCGCCCCTCCACCTCCGCGACGTACTCCTTCTCCACGCCGAAGCTCGGGTGCGTCAGCCGGTGGGTCAGCACGCCGTCGTTGGTGAGGAGCAGGAGCCCCTCGGTGTCCATGTCCAGCCGGCCGACGGGATGGACCCTGGGCTCGGCGGGCACGGCGTCAAGCACGGTCGGGCGCCCGTGGGTGTCGGCGGCCGTGGTGACGACGCCTGCCGGCTTGTTGAGCAGGTAGTGCACCAGCCCGGGCGCCACGCCGATCGGTGTGCCGTCGACGGCGACCTCCTGGTCCTCGACGCGGACCCGGGCGCCGAGCACGGCGACCCTGCCGTCGATCGTGACGCGGCCCTCGTCGATGAGGTCCTCGCACACCCGGCGGCTCCCGAACCCGGCGCGGGCCAGCACCTTCTGCAGGCGCTCGCCCTCGTCCGCCGGATCGGCCGGCACGTCGGTCACTCGCCGAAGGGCGAGTGGCGCTGGCTCGTCGGGTCGTCGGCGGGCGAGCCGTCCTCGACCAGGTCGTCGACCGAGATCACGACCTCGCCGGTGATGTCGACGACCTCGTCGCCGGACTCGACGGAACCGTCGTCCGCGACGCCGGAGGCCTCACCGTCCCGCGAATCGGCGTCGGTGGACGCATCGTCGTCCTGGTCCGTGGCGTGGTTCGGGGCGGTGTCGCCGGGCTCGGCGTCGGCCCGCAGGCCCTGCTCGAGCAGCTCGACCACGTCCGCGCCGGGGATGAAGTCGCCGAGCGACGGAAGCTCGTCCACGGCGTTCAGGCCCAGCTTCTCGAGGAACAGCGAGGTGGTCCCGAACATGGACGGCTGCCCCGGACCGGGGTCCTTGCCGACCTCGTCGATGTAGCCGCGCTGCTGGAGCGTGCGCATGACGCCGTCCACGTTCACGCCGCGGATCGCCGAGACCTGCGCCCGCGAGATCGGCTGCTTGTAGGCGACGATGGCCAGCGTCTCGAGCGCGGCGGCCGAGAGCCGGGCCGACTGCCCCGAGAGAATGAACCGCTCGACGTACGGCGAGAGGTCCTCGTGGCTCTGGAACCGCCACCCGCCGGCCACGCGCACGAGCTGGAAGCCCCGACCGTCCTCCTCGTAGGAGGCGGCGAGTCCGGCGAGGAGGTCCTCGACCTGCTGTGGCGAGCGCTCGACCAGCTGGCCCAGCAGGGCGGCCTCGATGGGCTGGTCGGCCACCATCAGCACGGCCTCGAGCGCACGGCGGGCCTCGTCGCCCATCGGTGCGAGCTCCGACGTGTCCCCCGCCGCCTGGACGTCCTGCGCATCGTCGTCCCTGGCCTCGGGGCCGTCCCCGGCCTCGGGGCCGTCCTCGGTGTGCTCCGCCATCTCAGCCATCGTAGGCATCGACCAGGTCGAGGTCGTCCGCGCCCACGTCGGCCCCGGCGACCCACACCACCTGGATGTCGCCGAAGGTCTCGGGCTGGTCCAGGTCCACGAGCCCCTGCTTGAAGAGCTCGAGGATGGCGAGGAAGTGCACGACCACGTCCAGGCGGTCGACGAGCGACGCCGTCAGCTCCCGGAACGACACCCGGCCGCGGCTCGGCAGCTCGGCGCAGAGGTCGGCGACGGTGTCGATGACGCTCGTGCGGATGGGAGCGACGTGGAAGAGGTCGATCGTGGGGACCGGCTTGGGCGTGAGCGCACGCTGGTACGCCGCGACCAGGTGGTCGGGGGTGACGCCCTCGAGCATGTCGGGGGCGAGGTCCCAGAAGCGGTCGTCGGGGCCGGCGGTGCGGGGCACCGCCCGGGCGGCCGCCGCGTGCAGCGCAGAGAGCATGCCGGCGGCGTCCTTGAACGTCTTGCACTCGAGCAGGCGGGCCAGGAGCAGGTCCCGCTCCTCCCAGAGCGAGAGGTCCTCGTCCACGTCGACGTCGTCGTCGCCGGGCAGCAGGCGCTTGGTCTTGAGCTCGACCAGCGTGGCGGCGATCAGCAGGAACTCGGTCGCCACCTCCAGGTCGAGCTGGTCCATGCGGTTGAGCTCGGCCAGGTAGGCGTCGACGATCGTGGACAGCGAGATGTCGTACAGGTCCACCTGCTCGCGCAGGATCAGGTGCAACAGCAGGTCGAACGGACCCTGGAACACCGGAGTGGTGACGGCGTAGCCCACGAAGGGACATCGTAGACCCGATCGCGCCCTGCAAGTCACACGCCTGTCATTTGCCCTCCGCGCCGAGCGTTCTGTTCCACCTTTGCGACGCCGCAGCGTCGAAGAGGTGGAACGAAAGGCGGTCGGGGCGACCGGGGCCGTCCCGGTACGATCGCCCGCCATGCCCCGCGTCTTCTCCGGCATCCAGCCGACCGGCGACCTGCACCTCGGCAACCTGCTGGGGGCCGTCCGGAACTGGGTCCAGGACCAGCACCAGGCCGACAGCTTCTACTGCATCGTCGACCTCCATGCCCTGACCGTCCCCAAGGAGCCGGGCGAGGTCGGCAGCAACACCCTGGAGATGGCGCAGACGTTGCTCGCCTGCGGGCTGGACCCCGACGTGTGCACGCTCTTCGTGCAGAGCCACGTCCGGGAGCACACCGAGCTGGCCTGGCTGCTCCAGTGCGTCACGAGCATGGGCGAGCTGCGGCGCATGACCCAGTTCAAGGACAAGTCCGACAAGCAGGACTTCGTCTCGGCCGGGCTGTTCACCTACCCGGCGCTGCAGGCCGCCGACATCCTCCTGTACGACACCGACCGGGTGCCCGTCGGCGAGGACCAGCGCCAGCACATCGAGCTGACGCGGGACGTGGCCGAGCGCTTCAACTCCCGCTACGGCGACACGTTCGTCCTGCCGGAGGCCACCATCCCCCGCGCCGGCGCCCGCGTGATGGACCTGCAGGAACCGACCGACAAGATGTCCAAGTCGGCCGCGTCGGACGCCGGCGTCGTCTACCTCATGGAGGACCTCGCCGCGACGGCCAAGAAGTTCAAGCGGGCGGTGACCGACTCCGACGGCGAGGTGCGCTACGACCCGGCCGGCAAGCCCGGCGTGTCCAACCTGCTGTCGATCCTGGGGGCCGTCACCGACCGCGGTCCCGAGGACGTGGCGGAGGCCTACTCCCAGTACGGGCCGCTCAAGGTCGACACCGCCGAGGCGGTCGTCGAGCTGCTGCGGCCGATCCAGGAGCGCTTCCACGAGCTGGCCGACGACCCCGCCGGCACCGGCGAGCTGCTGGCCATCGGCGCCGAGAAGGCCCAGGTCGTGGCGAGCGACGTGTACGCCCGCGCCGTCGAGCACATCGGGCTCCTCCCCCGCGCCTGACTGCTTCGTTCCCAGCACGGCACCCGAACAGGTGCCGGGCTGGGAACAGAGCGGGCCCCGGGGCGATCGGACGGTCAGAGGGCGCCGTCGTCGGCCTGGACGAGCAGCCGTCCGACCTCGACCGGCACCGTCCAGCGTTCCTCGGGTTCGTGGTGCTGTGCGGCCCACGCCACGACGCGCTCGTCGGAGCCGGCCATGCGCAGCAGGTCGGCGCCGAGCTCGGGGTACTGCAGGTAGAGCCCGACCTTGCGCGTGAAGCCGCGTGTGTCGGCCCACGACGCCGCCATGTCGTGACCGCCGACCCAACCCGACAGCGTGGCCACGGCCCGCCCGTAGGTGCCCAGTCCGGCCACCGACTTGCCGACGTCGTGCAGCAGCGCCGCGGCGACGATCCAACGCGCCTCCTCGTCCTCGGGCGAGAGGTCGAGCCGATCCAGGTGGGCGACCACGGCGCGGGCGACGCCGACCGCGTGACGGCGGTCCACCGGCGCCATCCGCCGGAACGCCGCCACCTCCCGCTCGCCGAGCCAGGACTCGGCCCAGGCCGCGTCGTCCTCGGACGGCGCCGAGGACGAGAGGGACCCGAAGAACCGCCGAGCCCGATGGGTCGGCTGCAGCTCGCCGCCGCTCACGACACGGTCCTGTT
>JAEZAI010000552.1 GCA_023427825.1 Actinomycetes bacterium | reverse complement strand
CGATCACGCCGGGCCCGGACGGGACCGTGGTGCTGACGCTGACCGGCATCGACCAGCACGTCGTCGCGTTCACCGACCGCCCCGACCGTCAGAGCGAGGTCATCGACGTCCGGGCGCTCGTCATGGCATGGCCCTCGATGTTCGCCGACTCGGCCCCGAACGCGGTGCTCGTCGAGCACGAGCCGAACGGCACCGGCTCGTCGGTCCTCGAGCTGACCGAGCCCCGCCTGGACGGTTCCACCCTCACCTTCACCGCCAAGGTCCTGGAGGTGGAGACCGCCGAAGGGCCGACCGTCACCGCCACCGATCAGGCCGATCCGACCATGCCTCCGGCGTCGTTCCGGGCCGCCAGCCTCTTCATCGACGACGTCGATCCGTCCGCCGCGAAGTTCGACTGCGTGAACGCGAACGGCGTGCGGATCAGCCCGCCGGGCCAGGTCTCGGTCTTCCTCCGCCCGATCGCCCCGTACATGGCGCTGTGCTCGGACGCGGGCGGCACGGTCGTCACCGACTGATCGCCGCTCCGAGGCTCGCCCCGAACTCCCCACCGAGCCCGCCCCACCCCACCGTTCCGGCGTGGGTCTCCGTCGCTGGGCGACGGCGACCGGCGCGGGAACCGGTGGCGCGCGGGATTCCTGAGCCGGTCCGACCGCGAGCTACCGTTCCGGGCGATGGCCGCGCCCAAGTTCGTCCCCACGGATCCGACCGAGCTGGTCCGCTCGTACCAGTCGCCGCCGCGGCGCGAGTCGTCGTGGATCGCCGACCGGCCGGGCGACCTGGACGGGCGTCAGCCCGAGGGCGAGCGGCTGGGGACGCCGGGCCCCGACCAGGGCTACGCGCTCAAGCTCGCGGAGTCGTTCCGCGGTCGTCTCACGCTGCGGACCGGCGAGTCGGAGTCCGACGCCATCGCCGGTGGGTCCGCGATCGCCATGAAGCGCTCGGGCCTGTTCGGCCGGGCTCCCGTCGTGCACGACCTCCGCGTGGGCCTGGGCATCTGGGGCTTCCTCGCCGACCAGCCGGCCGACGAGTTGGTCGCGCTGCGCAAGGAGTGGTTCGAGGAGGTGCACCACGTGCACCACTACGAGGAGCTCCGCCGCATCGCCGACGCGGCACCCGAGGAGATCCTGCGACTGCCGCACGAGGAGATCCTGCGGCGCCACGCCGCCGACTGGCGCAGCTGCCTGGACCTCTCCGTCTGACCACCTCCGGCATATGGGGGTCGCGCCCGGACAAGGAGTGTCCGCTGGGACCCGCAGATCCGGGGTGCGTCGCTGATCAGGCGGTGATGTCGATCGGGGTGCCCATGGGGATGGTGTCCGCGATCTTCTGGATCTGCTCGTTGGGCACCCGGATGCACCCGTTCGACACGTCCTGGCCGACCAGCTCGGGGCGGTTCGTCCCGTGGAGCGCGATGACGGGGACGCCGTTCTCGAACTCGTCGATCTGCTCGCTGTAGGCGTTGGTCGGCAGGGCGAGCGGTCCGTAGAACCCGGCGGGGTCGGACTGCTCCACCAGGTCGGTGATGTAGAAGCGGCCGGTCGGGGTCTGCGTCTCCTGCTTGCCGATCACGACCGGTGTGGTGACGACCACGTCGTTGCCGTCGTACAGCGTGAGCGTGCGGGTCCCGAGGCGGAGCTCGAGGCGGTAGTCGGTCTCGGACAGCGTGACGTCGTTGGCGTTCACGTAGCCGTCGGTGCCGTTGGGTCGGACCGGGATCTCGACCTTGAGCCAGTCACCGCGCTGCTCGGTCACCAGCATCACGAACGGGTCGCCCCACGCGGTGGGGTTGTTGAAGCTCCAGCCCGCGGGATCGACGTAGCGACCCTGGATGGGGAACTCGGGGCGGGGGAGCGCGTCCCGGGCCGGCATCGTCGCCTGGCTCTCGGGGATCGGCGGCGCGTCCGACAGCTGCACCGGCTCCAGGTCGTCCCAGTCGCTCGGCGGCTCGGAGTGCACGATGATCGACGGGTTCTTGGCCGTGGCGATACGGGCCGTCGTCGCCGGCCAGCGCTTGGCCGTGGTCGTCGTGGAGCTGGCGGTCGTGGACGGGTCGGGGTTCGGCGAGTCGCTGTCCGACTGCTTGACGGCGACGACCACGGCGATGATCGCCAGCAGGGCGATGCCGGCGAGCAGCGCCAGGCGTCCGTTCGACATCCGGCGCGGCGGCCGATCGTCGCCCGCTGCGTCATCGCCCGGGGCGCCGCCGTCGGCGTCCTCGGTCCGCTCGTACCAGGGCCGATCGTCGCCGGTCGGCGTCGGATCGCCGGGGGTGGGAAGGCCGGCGTCGCTGCCGGGCCCGTCGTCGCTCATCGCTCTCCCATCGTCGGCGGACATCCTAGGGAGGCGCCCGAACCCGAGAGCGACAGCCGGTAGCGTGGGCCGACGTGACAAGCCCCGAGACCGACGTCCCCGGGCCGGTCCGTGTCCGCTTCGCCCCGGCCCCCACGGGCTACCTGCACCTGGGCAGCGCACGCGCCGCGCTCTTCAACTGGCTCACCGCCCGCCACCTTGGCGGCACGTTCCTGCTCCGCGTGGAGGACACCGACCTGGAGCGGTCCCAGCAGGAGTTGATCGACGTCATCTTCGAGGCGCTCGAGTGGATGGGCCTCGACTGGGACGAGACGCCGGTCCTGCAGTCCACCCGCGATCAGGAGCACCAGGCGGCGGTCGACCGCCTGCTCGCGGACGGGCACGCCTACTGGTCGGACCCCGTGCCGGAGTCCGATCGCGAGCGCACCGGGGGCCGTCCGTACGATCCGGCGGACCGCGACCGCGAGCTGGGTCCCGGCGACGGTCGGGCGGTCCGCTTCCGCACCCCCGACGAGGGCACCACCTCCTGGGTGGACCTCATCCGCGGCGACATCAGCTTCGAGAACGCCAACATCGAGGACTTCGTCATCCGTCGGGCTGACGGCTCGCCCACGTTCTTCGTGGCCAACGCGGTCGACGACCAGGACATGGCGGTCACCCACGTGATCCGTGGCGAGGACCTGATCAACGTCACGCCCAAGCAGCTGCTGCTGCGCCAGGCCCTGGGCTTCACGCAGCCGCTCGAGCTCGGCCACATGCCGCTCATCGTGAACGAGCAGCGCAAGAAGCTGTCGAAGCGCCGCGACGACGTGTCGCTGCTCGACTACCGGGACCGCGGCTTCCTGCCCGAGGCGATGGTCAACTACCTGGCGCTGCTCGGCTGGGGGTTGCCCGACGGGTCCGAGATCCGGCTCGACCCGCTGCGAGAGCTGCCGCCGCTGTTCGACATCCGTGACGTGAACGACTCGTCCGCCTTCTTCGACACCAAGAAGCTGCGGTTCGTCAACGGCGAGCACCTTCGGGCGCTGCCGGTGACCGAGTTCGCCGAGCGGTCCCAGCCGTACTTCGACGCCCAGCCGTGGGCCGACCGCTTCCACGCGGGCAACTTCGGACGCATGGCGTCCGAGGTGCAGACCCGTGTCGAGACCCTGTCCGAGGTCCCGGGCTACGTGGACTTCCTGTTCCTCGAGGACCCCGAGATCGACGAGACCTCGTGGTCCAAGGCGATGGTGCCCGACGCACCGGCGTGGCTCGACGCCGTCATCGCCGCCGCGCAGGACTGGCCGTGGGAGGCCGCCATCCTGCACGAGCGGACCTTCGCGCTGTGCGAGGAGGTCGGGGCGAGCCGCAAGAAGTTCCAGGCCCCGATCCGTGTGGCCATCACGGGCCGCTCCGTGGGCCCGCCGCTGTTCGAGTCCATGGAGGTCCTGGGTCGCGACGAGGTGCTGCGGCGGCTGCGCTCGGCCCGGGAGCGCCTGGGTGACGGCACCTGACGGAGCCGAACCCGCGCCTGCCGACCGACCGGTGCGTCGACGTCGGGTGTTGCGCATCGCGCTGGCCGCGCTCGTGGTGCTGGTGCTCTACCTGGTCGCCACGTTCGTCCAGGTGGTGGCCGCGTCCCGCCAGGACGACGTCAGCCGGTCCGACGCCATCGTCGTGATGGGAGCGGCGCAGTACAACGGCAGGCCGTCGCCGGTGCTGGAGGAGCGACTTGACCACGCGCTCGAGCTCTACCGGGACGGCGTCGCTCCCCGCATCGTGCTCACGGGCGGCAAGCAGGCCGGCGACCGCTTCACCGAGGCGTACGCCGGCTACCGCTACCTCACCGGCAAGGGCGTGCCGACCGAGGACCTGCTCGTGGTCACCGACGGCAACAGCTCGTGGGACTCGCTGCGCGCCGCCGAGCGAGTTCTCGCCCGGGAGGACGCCGACCGGGTCACCCTCGTGTCCGACAGCTACCACTCGGCGCGCCTCAAGGGCATCGCCGGCGAGCTCGGGATGGACGCGGCCGTGTCGCCCACGGGCGCGGCCCCGACCGTCCCGGAGCTGCTCCGCGAGACCGGCCTGGTCGCCGTGGGACGGGTGATCGGCTACGGCCGTCTCCTCCGCCTGAGCGGCTGAGCCGGCGGGCCCGGTCTGCTGCAACACTTGGCGCAGGAGGGAATGCCGTGATGACCAGCGACGTGCAGTCAGGCCAGCGCTACCGCCTGCGGGGCGGCGAGGCGTGGCGGGATCCGTGGGATGACTACCGCTGGCTGCGGGACCACGACCCCGTGCACCGGGTGCACCATCCCGACAAGGGGACGTTCGTCGTGCTGTCCCGCTTCGCCGACGTGTTCGACGCCGCCCGGGACCCGTCCACGTTCAGCTCGGCGCAGGGTCTGACGCCCGACGCGGACGTCATGGCCATGTTCGAGGGCCAGGCGGCGCCGATCGTGATGCTGGACCCGCCCGAGCACACCGCCGTGCGCCGGCTCGTGTCGCGCCCCATGACTCCGAGCCGCGTCGAGGAGATGGAGCCGGCGATCACGGAGTTCGTGGACGAGCGCCTGGACGGGATCGCCGAGGCGACGGCGGGCGGCGCGACCGTCGATGTCGTCGAGCGGCTGCTCAAGCCGCTCCCGAGCTACCTGGTGGCGCACTTCCTGGGCGTGCCCGAGGAGGACCGTGGCCGCTTCGACGACTGGACCGACGCGATCGTCGCGGCCAACGCGTCCGAGGAGCTGGGCTCGGCCGCCAGGGCCTTCGCCGACCTCTTCACCTACGCCGGTCAGCTGATCGAGCGCCGCCGGACGGACCGGGGCGAGGACATCGTGTCCGACCTGGTGCAGTCGGGCACCGTGGACGCGCAGTGGATCGTCGGCTTCGTGTTCACGATGGTGGCCGGCGGCAACGACACGACCACCGGGCTGCTCGGCGGCTCGCTGGAGCTGCTGACCGAGCGACAGGACCAGCGCGACGTGCTCCTGGCGGACCTCTCGCTCGTTCGGCCCGCCGTCGACGAGCTGCTGCGACTCACCTCGCCCGTGCAGAACCTTGGTCGCACGACCACGCAGGACGTGGAGCTCCACGGAGCGGTCATCCCCGAGAGCACCAAGGTCCTGCTGCTCTACGGATCGGCCAACCGGGACGAGCGGCAGTTCGGGCCCACGGCGGGGGAGCTCGACGTGGAGCGCCGGCCGGAGCGCATCCTGAGCTTCGGCTACGGAGCGCACCACTGCCTTGGCGCAGCGGTCGCCCGACTGGCCGGAGGGATCGCACTCGAACGGCTGCTCGCGAGGTTCCCCGACTTCCGCGTCGACGCCGGGGCCGGCCGCTTCGCTCCCGGGCCCTACGTCCGGCGGTACGAGTCGCTGCCCTTCACCGCCGCCTGAGGGCACGACAGAACACGAGGGGGGAGGTCGACATGACCGATGGACCAGTGCAGCACCGGACGCTCGTGCGGGTGCTCCTCGCAGTGCTCCTCGCGTCGGGGCTGATGCTCGGCGTGTGGGCGGCGTTCTTCCCGCAGGCGTTCTACGACTCGTTCCCCGGCCTCGGCCGCACGTGGGTGTCGGTCGACGGGCCGTACAACGAGCACCTGGTGCGCGACGTCGGCAACCTGTTCCTGGGCCTGACCGTGGTCACCGGTTCCGCGATCGTCGCCATGACGAGCCTGCTGGTCCGGGCGACGGCCGCTGGCTGGCTCGTCTTCGCCGCGCTGCACCTCGCCTACCACGTGCGACATCTCGACATGTACGAGGGCGTGGACGTGGCCGGCAACGTGCTGTCGCTCGGCGCGATGGTCGCGGTGGCGGCCGGGCTGCTGGCGATCGCCGCGCCCGACCGGACGCCCGAACGGGCCGCTGCCGGGACCACGTGAGCGCGACCGCCGGGACGGACCGGTTGCAGGTGCGGCCGGTGAGCGTCGGCGACCGAGGGAAATACATCAAACCCCATTGATGGATCGGCGGACCGGGCGTACGGTGGCGCGCGTGCCCGCCACCACCGCCCCTCGGCGGACCCGCCGTCCGGATCGCCCGGATCAGCCGCCGGCCGTGCTCCGCCTGGCAGCGCATCCGGTCCGCTGGCAGCTGCTGACCGAGCTGGCCGAGAGCGACCGCCTGGTCCGCGAGCTCACCGCGCTGTCGGGCCGGCCCCAGAACCTGGTGTCGTACCACCTGCGTGAGCTGCGCTCGGCCGGCCTGGTGACGTCGCGCCGCAGCACCGCGGACGGTCGCGACGCCTACTACGCCGCCGACCTGGACCGCTGCGGCGACCTGCTCCGCTCGGCCGGCGCCGCGTTGCACCCGGGGTTGGGCTCGGCGCGGGTCGACGCGCCGACGACGTCCACCGGTGGGGGGTCGGTGCTGTTCCTGTGCACCGGCAACAGCTCGCGTTCCCAGCTCGCCGAGGCGCTGCTGCGGGAGATGACCGGTGGATCGTTCCACGCCGTCAGCGCCGGCAGCGCACCCAAGGCGGTGCACCCCAACACGGTGCGCGTGCTGGCGGAGCGGGGCATCGACGCCGCCGGCGCCACCCCCAAGCACCTGGACGAGTTCGTCGACCGGCACTTCGACGCGGTCGTCACCTTGTGCGACCGCGTGCGTGAGATCTGCCCCGAGTGGACCGGCGAGCACCGCCGCATCCACTGGAGCGTGCCCGATCCGTCGCTCGAGGGCGACGCCGATGAGAGCTATCCGGCGTTCGAGCGCACCGTCGACGAGCTCGAGCGCCGCATCCGATTCCTGATCGCCTCGATCGGGACCGACCCGGAGGAGGGTTCATGGACGACGGAACCGTGAGCGTGAGGTACCTGGTGGACGACGTGTCGGCGTCGGTCGCCTTCTACACCTCGATGTTCGACTTCGAGGTGCTCAACGACTTCTCGCCGGCGTTCGCCGACGTGCGGCGCGGCAACCTGCGACTGCTGCTGAGCGGCCCCGCCAGCTCGGCGGGGCGACCCATGGCGGACGGCACCGTGCCCGGCCCCGGCGGCTGGAACCGGATCCACCTGGTCGTGGACGACATCGAGGCCGAGGTCGCGCGCGTGCGCGACGCCGGCGGCACGTTCCGCAACGACGTGGTGACGGGTCCGGGCGGTTCGCAGGTGCTGGTGGTGGACCCGTCCGGCAACTTCGTCGAGCTGTTCCAGTTCGCATCGGACTCGCCGCCGTGACCTCGAGCGGGACCGACCAACCCCGCACGCGTCTGTCCCGTCGTCTCGGCACGGCCGACGCCGTGGTCATCGGTCTGTCGGCGATGATCGGTGCCGGCGTGTTCGTGGCGATCGGTCCGGCCGCCGAGGCTGCGGGCAGCGCCCTGCTCGTCGGCCTCGCCCTCGCAGGGGCCGTCGCCTACTGCAACGCGACCTCCTCCGCGCAGCTGGCAGCTCGCTACCCCGAGTCGGGCGGGACCTACGTCTACGGTCGGGAGCGGCTCGGCCACGTCTGGGGCTTCATGGCGGGCTGGGGGTTCGTGGCCGGCAAGACCGCGAGCTGCGCCGCGATGGCGCTCACGTTCGGCTCCTACGTGGTACCCGACCACGCCCGGGCCGTCGCGATCGCGGTGGTCGTGGTGATGACGATCGTGAACCTGGCAGGGGTCCGCACGACGGCGATCGCGTCCGGGGTGATCCTGGCGCTGGTGCTCCTGTCCCTCGCGGTGGCGGTGACGGCCGGCTGGGAGGCGGGTGCGTCGCCACGCGAGCTGGGTCCGGCGCACGGGGGCTGGTCGGGTGTGCTGCAGGCGGCCGGCCTCCTGTTCTTCGCCTTCGCCGGCTACGCGCGGATCGCCACGCTGGGCGAGGAGGTCCGCGACCCCACCCGGACCATCCCGAGGGCCGTGCCGATCGCGCTCGGGATCGCGCTCACCGTGTACGCAGTGGTCGCGGTCGTGGCGCTGACGGCGGTGGGGCCCGCGGTGCTGGCCGCCAGCGCGGCGCCGCTCGAGGC
>JAEZAI010000551.1 GCA_023427825.1 Actinomycetes bacterium | reverse complement strand
GTCCAGGCGCCGGCACAGCTCCGCGATGTCCTGGGCGTCGTCCTCGGTGGGTGAGAACGCCGGGTCGAGTGCGGCGATGCGTTCGGCCAGGAGCTGCGCCGCCGGCGACGCCAGCACGTCCGCGGCGGTCGGCTCGGTGCCGTCGGGGACGGGCAGCGGGCCGAGTCGCACCAGGTGCTCCCCCCGCAGCCCGAGCGGCACGATGCTGGTCACCAGCAGCGTGAGATCGGGGTCCTCGTCGAGCGCCAGGCCCAGGCGCGGCGCCGCGTCGAGGTGGCGCTCGAAGCCGTCGAGCAGCAGCAGCCTGGTCCGGCCCTCGGGAGGCCGCGAGTCGGCCTCCATCAGCGATGGGCCCGCGAGCTCGGCGTCGAGGTCGGCCGGTTCGGTGCTGCCGTCGTCGACACGGACGCGCCGGACCCCCACCGGCTCCTCGTGGACCACGCGGCGCGCGACCTCGTCCGCCACGGACGTCTTGCCGACGCCGCTCAACCCGGTCACCGTCACCAGGCGGACCCCGTCGGTCCGCAGCAGGTCGAGCACACGCGCGACGACGTCCTCCCGCCCGAGCAACGACGAGCGGGCGTGCGGGACCGTGCCCGAGCCCTGCATCTCCGCCATGGTGAGCCCTCCTAGGGGGACGAGCGTATCCCCCGGGTCCACAGGAGGTCCGAAGCCGGTCGCGGGTCCCGTCCCGGTTCGGAGCGGCGCGAGGGCGGGCCGTATCGTTGGCCCATGCCCGAGTTCGCGTTCCAGACGATGTTCCCCCAGTCGAAGGGCGACACGCCGTACCGCCTCCTCACGACCGACGGGGTGGAGCTCGACGAGTTCCGCGGTGAGCGGGTGCTGCGGGTGGACCGAGGGGCGCTCACGCGGCTGGCCGCCGAGGCGGTGCGCGACATCTCCCACCTGTTCCGCCCCGGGCACCTGGCCCAGCTGGCGAAGATCCTCGACGATCCCGAGGCCACCGAGAACGACCGCTTCGTCGCCCGCACGATGCTGCAGAACGCGTGCGTCTCGGCCGGCATGGTCCTGCCCTCGTGCCAGGACACCGGCACGGCGATCGTCATGGGCAAGAAGGGCCAGCAGGTCTGGACCCACTCGTCCGACGGCGCCCCCGGCGGCGACGAGGAGGCCCTCGCACGCGGGATCTTCCAGACCTACACCGAGACCAACCTGCGCTACTCCCAAGTGGTGCCCATCACCACCTACGAAGAGGTCAACACGGGCACCAACCTGCCGGCGCAGATCGACCTCATGGCGGTCGACGGCGACGAGTACCACTTCCTCGTCATGACCAAGGGCGGCGGCAGCGCCAACAAGACGTTCCTGTTCCAGGAGACCAAGGCGCTGCTCAACCCCGACTCGCTGATGAAGTTCGTCGGCGAGAAGATCAAGACGCTGGGCACGTCCGCGTGCCCGCCGTACCACCTGGCGATCGTCATCGGCGGCACGTCCGCGGAGATGAACCTCAAGACCGTGAAGCTGGCGAGCGCCCGCTACCTGGACGGGCTGCCGACCAAGGGCAACGGGCTCGGCCACGCCATCCGCGACACGGACCTGGAGGCCGAGATCTGGCAGCTCGCCGCGAACACCGGGATCGGCGCGCAGTTCGGCGGCAAGTACTTCTGCCACGACGTCCGCGTGATCCGGCTGCCCCGCCACGGCGCGTCGTGCCCGGTCGGCATCGGCGTGAGCTGCTCGGCCGACCGCCAGAGCGTCGGCAAGATCACCGCCGACGGCGTGTTCGTCGAGCAGCTCGAGACGGATCCGGCGCAGTACCTGCCCGAGATCACCGACGAGCACCTCCACGACGACGTGGTGCACATCGACCTCAATCGCCCGATGGACGAGATCCGCGCCGAGCTCAGCCGCTCCCCGGTCCGGACGCGGCTCTCGCTCAGCGGCCCGATGATCGTCGCCCGCGACATCGCGCACGCCAAGCTCAAGGAGCGGATCGAGGCGGGCGAGGGCCTGCCGCAGTACGTGAAGGACCACCCGATCTACTACGCCGGTCCGGCCAAGACGCCCGACGGCATGCCGTCGGGCAGCTTCGGCCCCACCACCGCCGGCCGGATGGACAGCTACGTCGACCTGCTCATGCAGCACGGCGGGAGCTTCGTCACGCTGGCCAAGGGCAACCGCTCCGCGCAGGTCCGCAACGCGTGCAAGGAGCACGGCGGGTTCTACCTGGGCTCGATCGGCGGGCCGGCGGCGATCCTCGCCCGGGACGCCATCCGCTCCGTGGAGGTGCTCGAGTACCCCGAGCTCGGCATGGAGGCGATCTGGCGGATCGAGGTCGAGGACTTCCCCGCCTTCATCATCACCGACGACAAGGGCAACGACTTCTTCGCCGACCTGCTCTAGGCGGTCCCTGCGACCGGTTGCGCAGCGGTCGACCGGGACCGAACCGAGTTCGGACTCGTTGCCGCGGCACCCGCAACTGTGGCACTGTGTCCACGGTTTGGAGGGAGCGTGCCGTGGGTCACATCCGTAGGGTTCTGTCCGTCGCGCTGGTGACCGCGCTCGTGGGGGTGCTCGCCGCGTGCCAGCAGCCGCCGTCGGGCGGCGGCAGCACGGGCGCCGCCACGTCGTGGTCGGTCAACCCCAACGTGACCGATCCGCTGATCACGGGCGACGCCGTGTCGACCCATCTGGCCTACGCCCCCACGGGGCCTGCGCAGAACAAGCTGGCGGTCATCGTGCCCGGGACGAGCGCCACCACCCTGGCGTTCGGCGAGCTGGCCAACGTCGTGCGCGCCGCGGGCTACCACGTGATCGTCCTTCGCTACCCGAGCTCGCTCGGCACGACCGGGGCCTGCCCCGACGGCGGGGCCGCGACGTACCCCGACTGCTTCCGCACGTTCCGCTCCGAGGTGGTCTTCGGCTCCGACGTGCAGGACCCCGTCGGCGAGACCTACGACCATCCCATCGCGGCGGTCAACGCCTCCAACTCCGTGGTGAACCGGCTCACCAAGCTGCTGGACCACCTCGTGCAGGTGGCACCCACGAGCGGTTGGGACAAGTTCCAGCACCGCTCCGCCGGCGTCTGCTCGCAGGTGAACACCACCTACGGCGGCTGCTCGGTCGACTGGTCCAAGGTCGCGGTGATCGGCCACTCGCAGGGCGCCGGCGTGGGCCTGTACCTCGCCAAGTTCTATCCGCTCTCCCGGGTCGTGATGCTGTCCGGGAGCTTCGACGCCTACGACCTCGGCGGCGGCAGCTACGCCGTGGCCCCGTGGATCACCGAGGGCCCGCTGCAGGTGTCGCCCACGAACATCCGCACGCTGCTGCACACGTCGGACCCCGCGATCGGCCGCATGCGCGCCGTGGAGAACGGGCTGGGCATCCCCGGCGCCGAGGTCAACGTGACCAGCGCCGCCGCCCCGTACGGCGGGTCGCGACGGCTGATCACGAACCTGGGCTCCACGTGCGTCTGGGACTCGGCGCCGAGCCACAACTCGACCGCGGTCGACGCGTGCGTGCCCGACTACGCGTACGACGCGGCGTGGAACTACCTGCTCACCGCGAACTGACGCCGATCACCTGGCCCTGACGTCCGGGCGCTGCGCGCCGACGGCGTCGGGACCGCAGCGACCAGACTGCCGTCCGTGGACGTCACGCTGTTCACCAACTTGCTCGGCGCGTTCGGGCTGGGCGCCGCGTCGGGGCTGAACCCGTGGATCCCGCTGCTCGGCCTGGGCCTCGCGCAGCGGCTGGGCGCGGTCGAGCTGTCCGCCAGCTTCGACTGGCTCGGCGCCACGCCGACGCTGGTGGTGCTCGGCGTGCTCTTCCTGCTCGACCTGATCGGCGACAAGATCGCCGCGATCGACTCGGCGCTCCACGTCGTGGGCCTGGTCGTCGCACCGGCCTCGGGCGCGATCGTCTTCGCCGCCCAGGAGAACCTGCTGAGCAACTCGCACCCCGTGCTCGCGGGCGGCGTGGGTCTGGTCCTCGGCGGCACGGTCCAGGTCGCGCGCGGGA
>JAEZAI010000449.1 GCA_023427825.1 Actinomycetes bacterium | reverse complement strand
TCGCCGCCGACGACCGTGCGACGACGACCACGGCCGCACCCCCGGTCTGGGAGTGCACGTGGGACGAGGTCGTCGACCTCTCGGCCGTGGTGCCCGACAGGTTCGACCGGGCGTCATCGCCGGTGCGGGGCGAGCCCGGCGCCCGGTGGTGCGCCCGGCGCTGGGCCGCCATCGGTCACCCCGACATGAGCAGCATCACGCAGTTCGTGCCCGAGATCGCCCGGCCGGGACTGGTGCCGGAAAGTTCGGCCGCGGGCTTCACGTGGGGGACGGTCGACGGCATACGGTTCCTCCGCCACGACGAGGCGCCCCAGTGGGGGCTCGTCGCCGACGGCCTCACCGAGGACGAGTGGACGGCGCTGCGCCAGGCGCTGGTCGACTGAGGCTGTTCGGCCGGCTCGCCCGTCACCTCGCAGTCGTATCGTCCACACCGTGGCCTACGACGTGGAGCTGGCCGAGCGGGTCCGCCGCTGCCTGGCGGACCTGGACGGCGTCACCGAGAAGAAGATGTTCGGTGGGCTCGCGTTCCTGCTCGACGGATCGATGGCGGTCACGGCTCGCCACAGCGGCCACCTCATGGTCCGGGTTCCCAAGGAGCAGACGGCCGACGTGCTGCGGGAGCCCGGTGTCAGCGAGGTCGTCATGCGGGGACGGCCGATGAACGGCTGGGTCGACGTCGACCCGGTCGTGGTCGACTCCGACGCGGCGCTGGGCGCCTGGGTCGACAGGGGAGTCGCGGCCGCCCGATCGGCGAGCGCGGGATAGACGCGAACGGGAGCCGCTCGGCGGTGCTCCCGCCCTCGAGGGTTATCTTGCAGTCCCGGGGCCTCTGGGACTGCGAGAAATCCCGGAACGGCAGGGTTCCCGGGCGCGTCGCTTCAAGCCTCAGCTGGGCGATCTGGAACCGATTCGGCAGGTTGTTGGCACCGGCGGTCCGGCTGGTAGGGCCGCCGCCGATTGGTTGTGGTTGCCGAGTCGCTCGTTCGCGAAGGCTGAAGCCAACAAGCACCGTCCCTCCGGCAGATCGCACGTCAAGGAACGGGGATCCCCGCTGGCAGCGGCGCAGCAGCCGCGAGCTACAGCAGAGCGTCGAGCGCTCGGACCACCGATTCGATCAGGCTGATCGCGTGGTCGACGTCCGTTCGAAGGATGGGCCATCGGTGATGTGGAGGCGTCGGATCGCGATCCGCTTCGTGAGCGATCTGATTCCGCCGTGCCACGATGAGCTGGAGTTCTTGCTTGAGAGTAGTCGTGTCGGTGCCGATCGCGGCTCCGACGGTGGGCCACATGGGCTGGTCCCAAACGAGGCGGATCGCGTCGGCGATCTTGTCGGGGTGCTGGAACGACAGGTGCCCATGCTGGCGGCGTACTTCCTCGTCCATCCACTGGTGCGGTGATGCACCGTGTGATGCTCGCAGGGCGGCGTCCGCGGAGATGAGGAAGCGTCCGAACGCATCGGTCGGTGCTCGGTGGCCGAGCGCCGTCTCGATCATCAGGATGCGGACTACCTCGTGGACGTAGTGGTCTAACGAACTCACCGATGCGACAAGCGCCGACCGCAGAAGGTCCGAAGTGTCCAATGCAGCAGTCGTAGTCGCGTCGATCGCTACTGAGAGACCAACAAGGTCCCGGGCTTGCCCCAGGTTGGCCTCGAACTGGTGGTGCGCAGTGGTCACTGCGTGAGCGACAGCACCTGGTCTGCCAGTGTGTCGAACAGTCCATTGAACTGGTCGCGGTTACGCAGCGTTCCTTCGAGAACAACCCCACTCTGGCCGGTATCGGAAGCCTCGATTGCGAAGACGGGCTTCTGGCAGTCCTGGGATAGCGCGACCAAGCTGTTGAAGTCCGGGATCTGGACCATGATCATCGTCTCCGTGTCGATACCGGCTGCGGCGTAATCGCTCGGATCAAGAAGCAGACCAGCAGCCAGCGCCGCTGGCACTAGTCGATCCTTGATCGCTCCTCCCAGCTCATCGATCCAGCGCTGAAACGATGTCGCGGGCGCGCCACCACGTGGCCGGAAGTTCTGCACGATAGTTCCAAGGAACTTGGTATCGGGCTCAGGGAACGGGTAGGCCGCGTCCTGAAGAACCTCCAGCGCAGCCGCCTGGGTCGCCCACTGGTGCCACCTTGGCACTACTCGCGCGAGTGAGTCCATCGCCATCACTGAGAAGAAATCCGGCGCTGTCGGGACGATGAAGTAGTTCGACGTGGCCAGGAGGTTCTGGTTGATCGCGCCCAAGCCCGGGCTCATGTCGATCACGACGAAGTCGGCGTCGTGAGCTTGTGCTGTCTCGTCAAGCAGGAAGGCGATCGAGCCCGGCAGGTTCTGAAGTGCTTGGATCGACCCTGAAAGCTCCTGAGCGATGCCCAGAGTCGTCTCGTATTCGGACAGTCTGATGTTGCCGGGAAGCAGGAACATGCCGGGTCGGTCAGACACCTCAACACACTCGACCGCCTCCACCATGACCGGTCTCGACTCGAAGGCCGGCGCCAAGCCTGCATGGATGTTGCGCTCTGGGTGAGCGACGTAGAAGGACTCAAGCTCCGAGGGACCCTTGAATCCGAGCACCAAACCCGTGAGGTTGCATTGCGGATCGGTATCCGCCACCACGACTCGATGGCCGCGCTCTGCGAGCTTCCACGCAAGGTTGAAGGCGGTAGTCGTCTTACTGACACCGCCCTTGTGGTTGAACAGTGCGATTCGCTTGGCCACTCGCGCCCCTCTCCGTGCGTGGACAGCCTACGACAGCCAGCGTGAGCGCCTGACCGCTCGTCGTGGCATGCACGCTTCCGCCGCCCTCGGCAGCCCCCTCCTCGCGGTCATACCGCCACCCGAAGCCGGCTCGGTATCGCCCATGCGCGGCTGTTCTCGAGGATGGCGAAGGCGAGGAGGTCGAAGAGTTGGCGTTCCCAGCCGACGCTGGTGGCGCGGTCGACGAGCAGGGTGCGCTTGTACTGGCTGTTGAAGCTCTCGCTGTCGTTGCGAAGCCCGTAGAGGACATCGAAGTCGGGGTCGTCGGGAGGGATGAGTCGGAGATGTTCGGGGAGGGTGCGGTCAGCGTCGGTGGCGTGAGGTGCGAGCCACAGGCGGAAGTCGCCGTGGCGGCAGGTGATGTCGACGCCGAGGGAGAACCGCCAGGTGCCGTCGCTGCGCCGGAACCGCTTGATCTGGCGGCGGGTCGCGGTGCTGATGATGACCGGGGTGCCGTCATCCGCGAGGGCGATGTCGACGACGGTGCCGTTGTCGACGTGGAGGGTGTGGCTGCACTCGACGCCATCGGGGGTCGTGTGGCGGTAGCTGCCGAGGGGGCGGCGCTTGGTGACGACGTCGTCGTCGGTGCGCGACGCGGCGGCGACCTTGTTGATGACGATGAGCCCGTGGCGGCGCATGAGCCGGTCGATGTGCACCCCGTAGAAGGCGCCGTCGTAGACGACCGCGGTGATCCCCGGTCCTGCGGCGGTGTGGATCCGCTCGATGAGCGCGACGGCGGTGTCGGCTTCGCGCCCGGGGGCGTCCACGCGGTCGACGCCGAGGATGACCCGGCTGCGAGGTGCGTGGTCGCGAGCAAAAACGATGACGAAGTTGTTGCCGTGGATGGGTCCGTCGTGGCGGTGGTAATCCGCGGCGCTCGGATCCCACCGGCCCGCCGGGGTGTCGCGGTGCTCGCCTGTGCTCGGGTCGACGTAGACGACGCGTTCCTCCCCGGTGTCCGGGTCGGTGACCGTGGTGGTGCGGGCCGCCGGTAGATGGGTCGCACGACGGTGCCGTCGCCGTAGATCGTGCGTTGCTGCTTGTTGGTGTCGTCGTCGCTCATGATGAGCTCCTCGTGTCGTCGAGGCCGCCC
>JAEZAI010000419.1 GCA_023427825.1 Actinomycetes bacterium | reverse complement strand
CGCCGACGTCCTCGAGGATCACCACCGGGAACTCCGGCACCTTCGACGTGCGGAGGAACTGCCACCACGACGCATCGCCCTTGAGCGGCCGCGACTCGCGCACGGCCGTGCGGAAGGAGAAGGACTCCAGCACGATCGCGACGCAGAGGATCACGACCGCGACGATCGGACTCTCCAGGTCCTCGGGGTGCTGGATCTTGTGGATGCCCTCGTAGATGGAGAAGACGGCGCCGAGCGCGAACAGGACGACCGCCACGACGAAGGACCAGAAGTAGCGCTCGCGGCCGTAGCCGAACGGGTGCGCGTCGTCCGCGGTCTTCTCGGCCCGCTTCCCGCCGAGCAGCAGCAGGCCCTGGTTGCCGGTGTCGGCCACCGAGTGGATGCCCTCGGAGAGCATCGACGACGCGCCGGTGATCGCGAAGCCCACGAACTTGGCGATCGCGATGCCCAGGTTCGCCAGGAACGCCGCGATGATCGCCTTCTTGCTGCCACCTGCTGACACCTGATCCGTCCCTTCCGCCCGCCGTCGCTCCGTCCTCGGCACGATCCCGGCGAGGCGCGGAGCCTACCGACCGGCCGCGAGCTCCTCGGGGTGGGCGCGCCGGGGGTGGGTGGCCGGTCCTCCCGGTCGACGGCACACTCCGTGCGTGCCCGAACTGCCCGAGGTCGAGACCATCCGCCGGCAGCTCGCGCCCCGCCTCACGGGTCGGACCCTGACCGAGGCCTGGGCCTTCCCGTCCGCCAAGTTCGACCAGGCACCCGGTGCGACGGGTGCGACCGTCGCCGACGTGCGTCGGCGCGGCAAGTACCTGCTCCTGGACCTCCGACCTGCGGTCGCGGCGACCGGTCCGTCCGAGCTGGTGGTGCACCTGGGCATGACCGGCCGGCTCGCCGTGGCCGGCGCCCGTGACGACGGTCCGCCGGCAGCAGCGCACCCGCACCTGCGCGCCTGGTGGGCGCTCGACGACGGCCGCGTGCTCACGTTCCACGACACGCGCCGCTTCGGG
The DNA here is from genome assembly GCA_023427825.1 of Actinomycetes bacterium. Lineage (GTDB taxonomy): Bacteria > Actinomycetota > Acidimicrobiia > Acidimicrobiales > Microtrichaceae > Dermatobacter. Next base: position 2,581 of record JAEZAI010000419.1, on the reverse strand, counting down.
CGGATCGCGGTCGTCCCCGCAGGTCGCTACGAATCCCTCCCCACGCTGGCCGCGCTCGGGCCCGAACCCGACGACGAGCGCTTCACGGCGGAGCACCTGCGCACGGCCGTCAACGCGGGCCGCCGCCGGATCAAGACCGCCCTCCTCTCCCAGCGCCCGGTCGCGGGCGTCGGCAACATCTATGCGGACGAGGCGTTGTGGCGTGCGGGCGTCGACCCTCGGGCCCGGCGCCTCACGCGCGCGGGAGCGGCACGCCTGCGCGAGGCCATCCGCGACGTGTTGGCGGAGGGCATCGACCACGGCGGCACGACGCTGCGGGACTACGTGGACGCGGACGGCTCCACCGGCAACAACCAGCACCGCCTGGACTGCTACGGCCGGGCCGGCCAGGACTGCCACCGCTGCGGGACGACGCTCCGCGGCGCCGTGCTCGACGCCCGGTCGACCACCTGGTGCCCGTCCTGCCAGCCACGGTGACCCTGGGCGGATCCTCACCCGCCCTCGGCCCCCTCCGACCGCTGTGGTACATTGCGGTCTCGTTACGGAAGCTCTGACCGATCGGACGCCGTGCCCCAGGCCTCCGACCGCCCGAACGAACCGCCGCCGTCCGCCCCGGCGCCGGCCCGATCCCCTCCCAGGACACGTGCAGCAACTCCCACCGCGCAGCTCGAACGACACCGCCCCCGCCCACGAGGCCCGGTCACGGCGGCGCCGTCCCACCCTCGTCATCGCCGCCGTCGCGGCAGCGGCGCTGGCCGTGTCCCTCGTCCCCGCCAACCCGGCGTCGGCCGACGATCCCAAGGGCAGCCTCGCCGAGCTGCAGAAGCAGCGCGACCAGGTGCGGGCGCAGAAGGCGGCCAAGGCCTCAGAGGTCAACGGCCTGAAGGCCACCGACGCCGAGGTCACCTCGGCGCTCGGCGCACTGAACGCACAGGTGAGCGCCCAGCAGGACCGCGTCGAGGAGGCCCAGCGGGCCGTCACCCAGGCCGAGGCCGACCGCTCCGCCGCCGAGGCCGCGCAGGTCCAGACGCAGAAGGAGCTCGACGACCTCCGGGCCCGCATGAAGGACTCCGCGGTCCAGGCCTACGTCACCATGGGCAGCTCCGATCCCATGTCCGGCGTCGGCGTCGACGACGTGAACGACGCGGTCACCAAGCGCACGTTCCTGTCGGTGCAGGCCAACGAGAACACCGACGTGGTCGAGCAGTTCCGCTCCAAGCAGGAGGACCTGGAGCTGCAGCGTGCGGCGGCCACCGCGGCGGCCGACCGCGCCGCCAAGAGCAAGGCCGCGGTGCAGGACCGGCTGGGCGACCTCAACGCCGCCTACGCCAAGCAGCAGGCGTTCGCCGCCCAGGTCGACGCCCGCATCGACCGTGCGCTCGCCGAGGCCGACTCGCTCGCATCGGTCGACGCCAACCTCTCCTCCTCCATCTCCGCCAAGCAGGCCGAGGTGGCCAAGGCGCTCGCCGCCCAGAAGGCGGCCGCCGAGGCCCGCGCCAAGGCCGCCCGCGTCACCCTCAAGGGCTCGTCCGGCGGTGGGGGGGGTGGTGGCGGCGGCGGTGGCGGTGGCGTGCCGCCCACGATCACCGGCAGCGGCGAGATCGTCAGCGTCGGCGGCATCCGCGTGCACCAGTCGATCGCCGGCAACCTCCAGGCGCTGCTCAGCGCGGCGTCGGCCGCCGGCATCAACTTCGGCGGCGGCGGCTACCGGGACCCGTCGGGTCAGATCGCGGTCCGTCGCAACAACTGCGGCTCGAGCCACTACGCCATCTACGAGGCGCCGGCGTCGTCGTGCAGCCCGCCGACCGCCCGACCGGGTTCGTCCATGCACGAGCGCGGCCTCGCGATCGACTTCACCCAGGGCGGCTCCACGCTGAGCCGCGGCAGCTCGGGCTACGCGTGGCTCAAGGCCAACGCCTCGCGGTTCGGCTTCGCCAACCTGCCGTCCGAGCCCTGGCACTGGTCGACCAACGGCAACTGACCCTCACCCGGCACGGCACCGGGGCGTCACCTTCCGCCACCGGCAACAGGTGGTCTGCCACCATCTGCCCCCATGTGCTCCGAGGACATCCCACGCGGGCTGGTCGCCGTCCCCCGGCCTGATCGCCGTCGCTTCCTGACCGCGGCCGGCGCGGTCGGCGGCGTTGCCACCGCCGTCGCGCTCGCCGGCTGCACCGAGGACGTGGACACCGGCTCGACCGGCCAGCTGTCGGCCGACGAGGCGATCATCGAGCACACCTACACCGGTCTGTCGAAGCGCAGCGAGGGCCTGTCGCTGCGCAGGATCATCGAGGGCTCCGACGCCGCTGCCCCGGACAACCAGCTGCGCGGGACCCACCGCATGTTCTGGGACATCGGCACCGCGCAGCCCTACGTGGCGCTCAGCTTCGACGACGGGCCCGATCCGCGCTGGACGCCCCAGGTGCTCGACGCGCTCGCCGCCGCGGGCGCCCGGGCCACGTTCTTCATGATGGGCTACAACGTCGACAAGCACCGCGACCTGGCCCGCCGTGTGATCGACGAGGGCCACGAGATCGGCAACCACACGTGGTCCCACCAGGACCTGGCGTTCCAGGATCCC